>CAZRGY010000189.1:0-7782 GCA_964599715.1 uncultured Verrucomicrobiota bacterium
GGAGAGCCTGAAGCTGCACCGCGACCCTCAGGACATGACCAGTGCGCCGCCGCTGGCGGTGGGCTTTGGCGAGTTTGGGCGGGAGTTCGGCAAATTCACGGACGCGGAGCGGAGGGAATTCCTGCGGGCGTATTATGCGGGGGTGTCCTTCATGGACGCGCAGGTGGGCCGGGTACTGGATGCGCTGGACCGGAAGCAGCTTTGGGAGCGGACGCTGGTGGTCTTCATCAGTGACCATGGGTATCACTTGGGCGAGCGGGACTGGTGGAACAAGAACACGCTGTTCGAGCGGAGCACGCGTACGCCGATGATCATCGCCGCGCCGGGGGCTAAGCCCGGGACGGCAAAGGGACTGGTGGAGTTCGTGGACCTGTTTCCGACCATCGCAGACTACTGCGGGGTGAAGGCACCCGCCGGACTGACGGGACAGAGCCTGAGGCCGTTGGTGGAGAATCCCGGCAAGGCGGGGAAGGCGGCGGCATTTACGCTGGTCACGCGCGGACCAAGCCAGCGCGGGGAGAGCATCCGCACGGAGCGGTGGCGGTTCACGCTATGGAGTGACGGGGGCAAGGAACTTTACGACCATGAGAGCGATCCGGAGGAAACCTCGAACCTCGCCGGAGCGTCTAGTCATGAGAAGGTCGTTGCAGAACTGACGGCCAAGCTGAAAGCCAAATAAGAGCGCCGGAGGAGTTGGACTGTGCCCCCGCATGGAAAGCGCGGACAGATCGTTTTTCAGAAGAATTAACAATCGATAGGCAAGGTGTTATGAAGAAATTGTTACTGGCGTTCGGCTGCCTGTTACTGGTCCTCAATCTTAAGGCGGCGGGCCCGGTCAGGCCGCCGAATATCGTGGTCATATTGACGGATGACCAGGGGTATGCAGACATCAGTTTCAATCCCGAGCATCCGAAAGAGGTCAACACGCCGCACATGGATGCGTTGGCGCGTGAGGGAGTATTCTTCAAACAGGCTTACACCAGCGGCCAAGTCTGTTCACCGACCCGCACGGGTCTGATGCTGGGGCGTTATCAACAGCGCGAGGGTGTCTATACTGGGGGTGAAGGTGGGCGGGGTATCGATCCCAAGATACCGATCTTTCCAGCATTGTTGCCGAAGGAATACACCAGCATGGCGGTAGGAAAATGGCACTTGGGATTAGATGAGGATTATCCGGAATTGAAATGGCATCCGGTCAACCGCGGCTTCAAGGAGACGTATAATTTCATGGGCCGAGGCGGGCATGATTACTTTGAGATGCAGGGAGTCAAAGGCGGAGAGACCTCGCCGATGTATCGCGGCCAAGAACGCATCGCGGACGAGGGTTACCTGACCACGCGCCTGAGCGAGGAGGCGGTGGCTTTCATCGGACGGAACAAGGAGCAGCCGTTCTTTCTCTATCTGGCGTATAACGCGGTGCATGCTCCGGCGCAAGCGCCCAAGGAAGACATTGAGCGCATCAAGAAACAGTTCCCGGAGATCAGTGAGGCCCGGGCCATCCTGGCAGCAATGCTGCATCATCTCGATCTGGGCGTGGGGGCGGTGGTGAAGAAGTTGAAGGACGAGAAATTGTGGGACAACACGCTGCTGGTGTTCCTGACGGACAATGGCGGTTCGAAGGGGATGTCCGCTAACAACGGGAGTCTGAAAGGGTTCAAGAGCAGTTACTACGAGGGCGGCATCCGCACCCCATTCATCGTGAGCTGGCCCGCGAAGTTTCAGGGTGGGCGCACCATCGAGACGCCGGTCATCTCGTTGGATATATTGCCCACGGCATTGGCGGCGGCGGGTATCCCCAGCGAGGGGAAGCATTTTGATGGCAAGAGTCTGCTGCCATTGCTTACGGGCAAGACGAAGGAGCATCATCAGACGCTCTATTGGAGTAGTGCGCATGAGGGGGACTGGGCGATCCGGCACGGTGACTGGAAGCTGCATGGTATCAAAGGGGCGCGGGAACTGGTGAATCTCGCCGCTGACCCGGGTGAGAAGAATAATCTGGCGACGCAGAATCCGGAGAAGGTGAAGGAGCTGGCCGGCCTGCACGATGCGTGGCTGGCGCAGATGGCGGAGCCGATGACAAAAGGAGCACCCAAACGTTGGAGTGCGGAACCGGAGAAAAAGGAACTGACCGAGCGCGAGAAGAAGCGGATGGAAAAGAAAAAAGCGAAGACGATGGAGAAGAAGGCCAAGACCCAGGCACCGAAGGCTTGTGATTAAAAGTTCGAAGGGTTGCCGGTCGTTCGTGGAAAGCGGGGGAATCCGGGCTCGTCTTTTGTGTCGGTTGTGTTATTAGAGACAGAATCAACCAATCGAAACGGCGAGGCTATGGAATTTACCATCAGAAAATTATTGCGGTCCGGAATGATAATCGGGTTGGGCTTGGGCGGATTGGTTGCCTGTCTGGAGGCGGCAGATTTGACCCGGCCCATGGCGACTGAAGGACTGGTCTTTGAAGAGGCGAACGGCGTGGTGGCGGTGGAGGCGGAACATTTCTACAAGCAAACGCTTACGGGGAAACGGGCGTGGCACATCACCTCAGCGAAGCAGCAGCCAAAGGTGGAGCCGGATGGTGATCCGGCGCATTCTGAAGAGGCGAGCGGCGGAGCGTATGTGGAAGTGCTGCCGGATACACGCCGCACTCATGCGGACAAGCTGATCGCCGGGGAAAACTTTTCCAATGAGCCGGGCAAGATGGCGGTGCTGCACTACAAGGTGCATTTCAACACACCCGGGCGGTATTACGTCTGGGCGCGGGCCTATTCCACGGGCGGCGAGGACAATGGGTTGCATGTCGGCCTTGATGGCATCTGGCCGGCGAGCGGGCAGCGGCTGCAATGGTGCGAGGGGAAGAACGGCTGGCGGTGGGAGAGCCGTCAACGGACGGAGCAGGTGCATTGCGGCGAGCCGTACAAGATTTTTCTGGATGTCAACAAGGCGGGTGAACATGAGATCCAATTCGCGATGCGGGAGGATGGGTTTGAGTTCGACAAGTTCCTGCTGACTCAAAACCGGGAATTGGTGCGGCCGGAGGATGCGGGGCCAGGGGTGCGGGTGAAGGTGGGGACAATGCCGACCGCTTTTGCCGCCCAAGCCGCTCCGGCATTGGTGGTAGACAAGGTGAAGGCATCGGCGCAGAAGGCTTATCCGGCGCATTGGGGCCAGCCGCCGCAAATCCAGACGCGGGATTATGTGCCGCTGCCGGGCGGTTATGGGCACGGCAGTTCCACGCTGGCCAATTGGATCAAGGGCAACTTGGAGAAAGATCAGGCGGCGGGGAATGGCGCTGAGGCGAAACCGCGCCAACCGGACGGCAAAGGAAAGATCGAAGTCACGGGCGACCTGAAACAGTGGCACAAAGTGACGCTGACGATGGATGGGCCGTTCGCGCGCGAGACGGATACAGAGCCGAATCCGTTCACTGACTACCGGATGACGGTCACGTTCACCCATGAATCAGGTGAGCCCAGTTACATGGTCCCCGGTTACTTTGCGGCGGATGGAGATGCGGCGAATACCTCGGCTACAGAAGGAACCAAGTGGCGGGCGCATCTCGCGCCGGACAAGGCGGGGCGGTGGAACTACGAGGTGAATTTTGTGGCGGGCAAACAGGCCGCGTTCGGGACGAATGGCATGCCTATCAAGATTTATGACCGGGAAAAGGGCCGCTTCAAGATCGAGCCCAGTGACAAGCGGGGGAATGATTTCCGGGCGAAAGGGAGATTGCAGTATGTGGGTGGTCACTACCTGCAATTCACCGGGAGCAAAGAATACTTTTTGAAAGCGGGCCCGGATGCCCCGGAGACCATGCTTGGGTATGCCGACTTTGATGGCACGGAGGCGCTCAAGCAGAATGTGCCATTGAAGACATGGCAGCCGCATCTGCGGGATTGGAAAGCCGGTGACCCGACCTGGAAAGACGGCAAGGGCAAGGGGCTCATCGGTGCGGTGAATTATCTGGCGCTGAAGGGGCTGAACGTCATGTCATTCCTTACGTACAATGCCGGTGGTGATGGGGACAATGTGTGGCCGTTCATCACGCGGAATGACAAGCTGCACTATGATTGCTCGAAGCTGGATCAGTGGGGAATCCTTTTCGATCATGCGCAGGCGAAGGGGATATATCTGCACTTCAAGCTGCAGGAGAATGAGACGGATGATAATCTGCGCGGACAGAAGCGCGAGCCAGCGAACATCCCGGAGGCGCTGGATGGCGGGGATACAGGAGTGGAACGGAAGTTATATCTGCGGGAAATCATCGCTCGTTACGGTCATGCACTGGCGCTGAATTGGAACTTGGGTGAAGAGAATACGCAGACGCCGGAACAGCAGCGAGCGATGGCTAAGTTCATCGCGGATACCGATCCGTACAAGCATCACATCGTCATCCATACGTTCCCGAATGATCAGGACCGCGTGTATCCGGAATTGCTCGGGGACAAGTCGGTGCTTACGGGTGCATCTTTGCAGAATAGCTGGAGCGCGGTGCATCAGCGCACTTTGAAATGGGTAGAGGCTTCCGCCAAAGCGGGGAAACCATGGGTGGTGGCGAATGATGAACAAGGACCGGCAGGATTGGGCGTGCCACCTGATCCGGGGTATGATGGTTTTCTCGGCATCGCCCGCGACAAGCCGACGGACAAACCCTACGATCTGCACAGCATCCGCAAACATACGCTCTGGGGCAACCTGATGGCGGGTGGTGCGGGGGTGGAGTATTACTTCGGATACAAATTGCCGCAGAACGACCTGGTGTGTGAAGATTTTCGGAGCCGTGAGCGTTCCTGGAGCTATTGCCGCGTGGCTCTTAGCTTTTTTCCGGCCCAGAACATCCCGTTCTGGGAGATGGCCAATGCGGATGCGTTGATCGGTAATGAGAAGCAGGACAACAGCAAGTATTGCTTCGCCAAGGCGGACAGCGTGTATCTGGTCTATCTGCCAGAGGGGGGAACGTCGGAGCTGGATCTGAGCGCGGCCAAGGGCAAGTTCACAGTGAAGTGGTTCAACCCGCGTTCGGGAGGTCCGCTGCGAAACGGTTCAGTGAGTGAAGTGAGCGGTGGTGGCAAAGTGGCATTGGGCCAGCCACCGGGAGATGCCACCGAGGACTGGCTGGTGGTGGTGAGGAAGTAAGCGGAAAAGCTTTATGAAATATACTGCGAATCTCAAATCTGTCAGCGCAGGACGAACGGCCGTCAGCCGTTTGCTCTGGCTGAGTGTGTTGCTGATCATGCCCTTGCTCATCCGGGCAGCCGACCGGCCGAACATCCTGTGGTTTGTGGTGGATGATATGTCGGCGAACTTCTCGTGCTATGGCGAGAAGCTCATCGAGACGCCGAACGTGGACCGACTAGCAAGGGAGGGGACGAAGTTCACACGCGCGTTTGTGACCGCACCAGTGTGTTCGCCGTGCCGCTCGGCTTTCATCACGGGCATGTACCAGACGAGCATCGGCGCGCATCAACATCGGAGCGGGCGGGGTGCTTTGAAGGTGGAGCTGCCTTCCGGGGTGGTGCCGGTGCCCGCGCTCTTTCAGCAGGCGGGGTATTACACATGCATCGGCAACGGGTTGCCGGAAGCAGACCGGGGAGGGAAGGGCAAGGCCAGAGCGGGTGGTGGCCTGGGCAAGACGGATTATAATTTCGAGTGGGACCAGCGCATCTATGACGCGAATGACTGGGCCGGCCGCAAGGCGGGCCAGCCGTTCTTCATGCAGGTGCAGATGGCGGGCGGGAAATTGCGGGGCGGCTCCTCGGCCAGCGCGAAGAAATTGCAGGAGCGGGCGGCAGCGGAGTTCGGAACAGCGACGGACCCGGAGAAGGTGAAACTGGCGCCGTATTATCCGCGTGATCCGGTGCTGTTGGAGGACTGGGCGGCGTATCTGGATACCGTGCGCTTCACGGACAAGCACGTGGGCGAAGTGATCGCGCGACTGGAGAAGGAGGGGATATTGGAGAACACCCTGGTGATCTTCATGACGGACCACGGCATCAGTCATGCCCGTGGCAAACAGTTTCTGTATGATGAGGGGACGCATATCCCCTTTGTAGTGCGCGGTCCGGGGATCGCCAAAGGCAAAGTGCGGGATGATCTGATCGAGCACATCGACATGGCCGCCATCTCATTGGGGGCGGCGGGGATCACGATCCCGAAAACCATGCAAGGGAAGGATGTGTTCGCGAAGGGTTATCAACCGCGCGAGGCGGTGTTCGCAGCGCGGGACCGCTGTGATGAGACGGTGGAGCACATCCGTTCGGTGCGGACAGATCGCTGGCTGTATATCCGCAATTATCTGCCGGAACGGCCGCATCTCCAGCCCAATGCCTACAAAGACGGGAAGAGTATTGTGCAGAGATTGCGAGAATTACACGCCGCAGGAAAATTGAACGAGGTGCAGGAGCAACTGCTCTTCGCTCCGAAACGCGCCGCAGAGGAGCTGTATGAATGGCGAAAGGATGGCTACCAACTGCACAATCTGGCGGGCGATCCCAAGCACGCCAAGACGCTGGCTGACATGCGGGCGCGGCATGAGCGTTGGGTGAAAGAAAGCGGCGACAAGGGGCCGGAATCTGCGGCGATGTATGACAGCGATATGGCGGTCTATCTGAAGGGCAAGAAGTCGGGCAAGGACCGTGAAATATTGGAGGCGAATATCGCGCTGATGAAGCAGTGGGCGAAAGAGGGGAAGTAGAAACGTCCGTAAGTCATAGGCATGCTCACCCCTCACCCCAGCCCTCTCCCCGTTCAGGGGAGAGGGAGAACATCTGGTTCCGCCAGTGTTTAGATTCTGCTACTTTGCTTTCTGGTCGCGGATTCTTTTGAAGGTTGTGCGCATCTCGTCGGGTTTGCCCAAGGTCAGGTAGAGATCGTATTCGTAGACGGTCCCGGGGGTGATAGCCAGATCGATGATGGGGGCGAAGTAGGAGCAGGCACCTTGCTTGCTCGTGCGACCTGCGCTGAAACGGTAGCAGGTGATGCGGGAGGCGATGGGCACATAGGCGCCGATGCCGAAGTTGTCCTTGTCCACATAGGCGGCCCAGTTCTCGGTGATGTTGCGTGATTCATTCGGCCAGCCTGGTTGGGAAGTGTGCAGGGTGTCACCGGTCCAAGGTTTATCCCCGGTGTAAGTGACCAAGGTGGGCAAATCCGGCTCCACAAAGACGGCAGGGACTTCTTGGTGAATCTTGGGATGTGAATTCGTGCCGGTGTAGGTCATGCGATAGCGCACGTGAGCGACCTTGCCGGTGAGGGTGATCCATTCCTCGAAGGTCACCTCCGGCAAATCCACACAACCGGACCAGTGCCGGCCCATGGATTTGGCGTAGAGGGTGGTCTTATCCGATTTTAGCTCCAGCACTTTGGCGGCGCCGTGTTTGTAGTCGCCGCCTTGTACGGGGTTCCAGCGCCACGGTTTGCCAGCCCAGAGGGTGCCGTCTTTCTGGCCGTAGTAAGACTGTTGCACGAGGCGGCCATGGTCGAAGTGGTTGAGGAGATTGCGATCGGAGCCGCTGAGGGACAGATACGCGATGCCCGCGCCGGAAGACTCTTTGACGCCGAGTTTGATCTGACCGTTATCGAGGTAAACCCATTTGGCGGCGTTCATGCCGGGGGCGTTGGCGGCCGAGGCGAAATCACAAATCCCAAACACCAAGCTCCAGAGAAACACCAAGGGCCAAGCTCCAAAAGCGTTGCTAGTGAAAGGAGCGGGACGTTTTGTTGTCTGGTGCTTCATTGCTTCTTCTTGCCGCCTTTGCCTTTCGGAGCGGCAGCCGCAGTTTCACCATAAGC
>CAZRGY010000190.1:0-7779 GCA_964599715.1 uncultured Verrucomicrobiota bacterium
AAGCCCTCCTCCATGGCGATCTCGCCGCCCTCGATGAGCAGGATGCTGCCACCCTTTTCATCCTTGAGCGTGAAAGCCACCTGGTTGTCCGTGAACTTGATCTCGACCTCGCCAGCAGTACCGAGCAAACGGTTCAATTCATTGATGGCCTTGGTCGGCACGATGAATTCGCCCGGGGCATCCGTGCCGATCTCTTCCTCAGCGAGCGCGAGACGGCGGCCATCCGTGGCCACCATGGTGACGCGGTCTTCCTTGAGGATGACGAAGATGCCGTTGAGCACATAGCGCGTCTCATCCGTGGAGATGGCGAAGGACGTGCGCTTGAGCATCGTCTTCACCTTTTCCTGCGGGAGGGTGACCTTCTTGTTCTCTTTGAACTGCGGCAGGGGCGGAAATTCTTCAGCGGCGAGGCCGTTGATCTTGTAGAAGGAGGCGCCGGAGCGGAGGCTGCACACGCTCTTGTCGTCGATCTCCATCTCGATCTCGCCCACGGGCAATTCGCGCACGATGCTGAACAGGCGCTTCACCGGCAGGGTGACCGAGCCGCCCTTGCTGATCTGGGCCTCGACGGAGCCCGAGATGGATACATCCAGATCGGTGGCGGTGAGTTCGAGCCGGTTCCCTTCGCCACGCAACAGCACGTTGGAAAGGATGGGCAGAGTGGTGCGCGTGCTGACGACATTTTGCACGGCTTGCAGCCCATTGATTAGCTGGTCTTTGGCGATGGTGAATTTCATGCGCGCTTACTAGTACAGAGAATCTTTAAATGACTCCGTATTATTAAAGGGTGTGAATAAGGAAAGTAAACTCCATTGTCAAGGTTATGACAGGCACTTACACAAGGTATTGAGGTCTGAATAACTCGTACCCACCATGGCTGGCATCTCGGGTAAGTCGGAGTTATTCGCATTGTTCCCAATTCATTCACAGGTTCTTGGACCGATTCTCAGGGACGTATTCGCATCACGACCTCAGGAAAACGGGCGATCACATGCTCCACTTCCTCCATAGTCGAGGCCCGACCCAGAGAAAAACGGACCAAGGCATTCGCCTGGCGCGGATCCACACCCATGGCGGTCATCACATGGGAAGGTTCCAGCGAACCTGCCGAACAGGCCGAACCACTGGAAGCACAGATGCTTTCCAAGTCCAACCCTGCCATCAGGGAAATACCATCGCATCCTTCAACGGTAAAGGAAATCGTATTGGCCAGCCGCGCGGTTTCAGAACCACGGAAATGAACACCCGGCACCGCCAAGCAACCGTTTAAGAGGCGTTCGGTGAGTGGCAGGAGTTGTTTGCGGTCAAAAACGGGTTCCGGGATGAAGCGGGCGAAGGCTTCGACCAAGCCAGCGATGGCCGGCAAGTTCTCCGTGCCCGCGCGGCGTTCGTTTTCATGGCCGCCACCGAAGATGATGGGGTCCGGGAGCAAGGGTGACTGGATATAGAGGGCGCCGGAGCCTTTCGGGCCATGGAACTTGTGGGCGCAGATGGAGACGAGGTTGGCATTGAACTGCCGGATATCGGTTAAGGGCTCCTTGCCGAACCATTGCGCGGCGTCCGTATGGAAAAGCACACCGCGCTCCTGACAAAGCGCGCCCAGCTCGGCGACGGGCTGGATGGTGCCCGTTTCATTGTTCGCGGCCATCAGGCTCACGAGGATGGTGTCTGGGCGGATGGCTTTGGCCAAATCATCCGGGGAAATGCGGCCAGAGGCATCGACGGGCAGGTAAGTGACCTCAAACCCTTCCTTTTTGGCCAGATACTGGAAGCAATGCAGCGCGGCGTGGTGCTCGATGGAGGAGGTGATCAGGTGGCGGCCCTTGGCCTTCAACGTCCGGGCTACGCCAAAGATCGCGAGGTTATTGCTCTCGGTGCCGCCGCTGGTGAAGACGATCTCGCTGGGTTTGGAGCCGCAGAGATGGGCGAGCCGGTCGCGTTGTTCATCCAAGTGAGCCCGGGCGCGCACGCCGATCTGGTGCACGCTGGAGGGGTTGCCGTAGATCTCATCGAGATACGGCAGCATGACCGCCTTCACCGCGGGATCGAGCGGTGTGGTGGCGTTGTAATCAAAATAAACCGGCAGCACGGCTCTGAGGTAGGCGAAATCAGGCGGGAAGGCAACTGTGGGTGTGAAGTCTGTCAACGCCCGGCAAAAATTGTTAGCAAGGTCGGCTCTCCTCCAGGGAGTATAATTTAGAGATCGTTAATTGGCAGGACTATGGCAATCGGGCACGTATTAAAGCAGGCGGCAAATGAAGGCCCAAATCAACCAGCCAATTGGCTGGTTGTAATAGGTAGTTATGACCTGGGCTGGAAAGACTTAGGGCGGTTACGGATTTTATACTTCGCCATTGTAACCATAAGATGCCTCTACCATGGTAATACTAGTTGAAAATCAAGCGCAAAGGCTTTCTAGCGGATTGGCTGCTTTTATTGCTCATATTTGTGGGCATAACACAGCCGGTTCACGCGTTGATTCTCGATTGGGACAATGTGACTTGGCCAACTAACCCCCAGACCTTTTCTCAAAGCTACGATGTTGATCCGGAGAACCCTGGTAACGACATCACGATAGAAATCACAGACCCTAGTGGTGTCATTGCGAATGCTTATCCCGGTCTGGATTCCACCCCACATGGTGGTTTTGGCGGTGGCAACGGCACGCTGGAGGTACAGATGCAGCTTAAAACGGTTTATGATGAAATCAAAGTGACCGTCACTTTTCACTATGCCGATGGTGTTAAGGATGTGAACGCCTACATTTTCGACATCGACAAACCGGGCGGCGGTCAGCCAGATCAATTGCGCAACTTCTACGCCACTACGGTCGATGACCTGCTGGTGGGACCCACGGCGGTCACCAGCTTGATGAATACCAGCAGTGGCAGCGGCACGAATATCACCATCACCGGAACGGGCAGCGCGGGCAATGCCGGCGGAGAGGGTAACGTGTTGTATGGCTTTGGAACCAACCTGATCACGCAATATACCTATACTTTCGGGGTGGACACGAATTCGGGTGGCGGCTCAGGTGGTGGGCAGATCCAGTTCTGGCAACATGACATCCGCTACCAACCCAAGGTCCCCGAGGTAGGGACCGCACTCATGGCGACGCTCTCCTGCCTTAGCGCGGCTTGGATGCGCCGTAAAGCGATGAAATAGCCCCCGATCTTGATCTGAAAAAACAGGCCAAGGTATAAGGCGGCTGGAGATCGGGCCGGTGATTCAAGATTTGTGAGCAGCGTTTCTCTCGTTATTGAGAATAGTAAATACCAGAAAGGGGTCTTTCACCGAGTTCATTATCACATACAGAACTGCACACGATAGGGCCGTTTGGATTTCTCCCCACCGCTAATGCACTTAGCGAATAAGGCTATAATAGTTGCATGAAGACGTTGTAATACGGGCCTCCGCTTCAAATAATTCATTTGTGAAACTGGACTGAGTTTCACCTTCAACGGCTGAAAGGCCGGGGCTGTAAAGGACCTTCAAATCCTCGTGTATGCCAAACAGGTGCGGATCTGAAAACCAGTCGGGGGAAAGCCATCCAGGGGTGCGTCGTCTGGTGGTGTTGGCCTTGGCGGTGGGCTGTTGCTCATGGGGGTGGACGGTGCAGGCGGCGGAAGGACCTGTCACACCGCCACAAGTAACGAAGGGCAAGGGCAAATCCAAGCCGGTCATCAGTGAAAGGCCGCAAGTATTGGGCGCAACGACGACCAGCGGACCGATCAAGCCCGGGACAGACACTTCCGAGACTGCGCAATTGATCGGTCAATTCCAATCGGCGCGCGAATCGTATCTGGCGGCCCAGAAGGAGCTGAATCTGAAAAAGCAGGATGCCACGGAAGAGCAACGGGCGTTGCTCCGCGAGAAGTCCAAGGAAGCTTTGGCGAAGTGGCAGGAGGAGCACCGGATGTATGTGGAAGAGCAGAAAGAGCGGGTAAAACAGATGCGGCAGGAATTGCAACCGGAGATCGGCCGCGTGTTGGACAACGCGGGTGAAGGCGGTGGATCAGGCCGCGGACGTTAGGACGAGGATGGGCAGTGTCCCATTATTGGGACGCCAAGATATAGGGCCATATGACATTTATATAATGTGACAAAAGGCCTTTTGAATAGGGATATAAATATAAGTTCAGCGGGCGAACTTATTTTTATGAGTAACGTAGAGAAGTATGGGTGACACACAAAACGGAGCACGAAATATGGAGATAGCCAAGAAGACGATACGGATACTGGTTGCGGACGATCAGCAGATTGTCCGGTTGGGATTGCGGGCGATGCTGGCGCAATTTGCGAACCTCGAAGTCGTGGGCGATGTGGGCTCGGCAGATGAGGTGGTGCTGGAAGCCGACCGCTTGAAGCCGGATGTGGTGTTGCTCGATGTGCGCATGCCGGGTGCCTCGGCCTTTGATGCATGTCGCAAGCTCAAGGCGATGGAGCAAGGTGCCCGTGTGATCTTTCTCACCTCGTTCGCAGAGGATGAAGGTATTTTTGAAGCGATTTCTGCCGGTGCGGATGGGTTTTTACTGAAGGATGTGTTGCCGGAAGAACTCGTGAACGCCATCACCCAGGTGGCTGAAGGGAACTCGGTACTCGATCCCGCCGTGACCCATCGGATCATGGGCCGCTTGAAGGCCGGCAAAGAACGCACCAAGCCCAGCGGCCTGGAAGTGCTCTCGGCGCAGGAGAGCCGCGTGATCGCGCTGGTGGCCCAGGGCAAGACGAACAAGGAGATCGGGGCCGAGATGGGACTGAGCCCGAAGACGGTGAAGAATTACCTCAGCAATGTGCTGGATAAGCTGGCGCTGAGCCGACGCTCACAAGCGGCGGCTTACTATGCGCAAAGCATGCAAAAACAATCGCATTAAGGCCCTATTTAAGCAGGGCCGTTTATAACTGCCCGATGGCACTGTTGCCATTAGAGGCCATCCGCTAGGCTATAATTATATGAGTGGCATCCTTGCTGCTCCCTAAGGTGCCGTCACGAAAGGCTCGTGACGGCATGAAACGACAGTCCCGGTTGTTTCAAGCATCATGAAAATACAAATCATTCACAAGCAGCGGACGGACAGGGCGAGCGCCTTCACGCTCATCGAGGTGATGATCTCGATGGCGGTGGTGGCGATGATGTTCGTCTCGTTGTATGCCGGCATCACGCAAGGGCTGGCGGTGATCTCCACGGCGCGTGAGAACATGCGGGCGACGCAGATCATGATCGAGAAGATCGAGTTGCTGCGGCTGTATTCCTGGGCGCAAGTGCAGCAGCCGGGATTCATCCCGGGAGCGTTTGCCGAGCGGTTGATGCCCAGCACCACCACGAACTCCACGACCTCCGCCGATTCGGTGGCCGGTCTGGCGACACCGGCGGGTGTCGGAACCATTTTCGTCGGCACCATCCGGCTCTCCACCCCGACTTTTAATACTGGCTACTCAAACAATATGCGGCTGGCCACGCTGACGGTCACCTGGACCAACGGGAATGTGCGGCGTATCCGGAGCATGCAAACCCTCGTCGCCCAAATGGGCATCCACGATTATGTTTATTAAACCGAAACCTGGCCGTCGCCGTTCTCTGGGCATGACCCTGGTGGAGATGATGATCTCCGTGGGAATCGGTGGGGTCGTGCTGGCGGCCGTCGCCTCCCTTTCATTTTACACCGCGCGCAGCATGGCCGCTATGTCCAACTACGCGGACTTGGACCGGCAAAGCCGTAATGCGCTGGACCAGATGACGCTGAAAATTCGCTCGGCGGACCGGCTGCTCTCCTTCAGCAAGGAGGAAGTTGTTTTCCTCTATAACGGCGGGAAGCTGGTCTATACTTTTTCGCCGACTGACAAAACGCTGACGGAAACGTCCGGCAGCTATTCCAAGGTATTACTGGAGGACTGCAATACGCTTGAGTTCAGCATGTTTCAGCGGAACGTGGTGAGCAATTCCTTCAACCAGGTCGCCACGACCACCACGGATGAGGCTAAGTCTGTCATCGTCACGTGGACTTGTGCCCGGTCGTTGCTGGGCAATCTGATCAACTCGGAAAGTGTGCAATCGGCCCGGATCGTGATCCGGAACAATCCTTAACGTCGTATGAAAATCAAAGTCTCAGCCAGCCGCAAGGAGCAAGGCAGCATGCTCATCATCACGGTGGTGATCTGCGGCATCATCGGCCTGACGCTGGCCAGCTACCTCTCCATGGTGCAGGCGAATCATCTGAACGTGATGCGCTCGCAATCGTGGAACACGGCGATCCCGGCGTGCGAGGCGGGCATCGAAGAGGCTTTGGCGCATCTGAACAGCATCGGCGATGGTGACCGGGCCACGAATGGCTGGGTACTGGACAACGGTTTGTATCGGAAGACCAACGCACTGCTGGACTCCAAGTATGAGGTCAGCATCAGCACGGCAGATTCGCCAGTCGTCACCAGCTATGGTTCGGTGAGGGCGCCGCTGGGCAAGGGCGAGATCACCCGGGCGGTGCGCGTGATCACCTCCCGCCAGAGCACGGGAATGAAAGGGTTAGTGGCCAAGGGTAACATCACTTTGGGGCCGGGCAGCGTGGTGGACAGTTACAACTCGCTTATCACCCAAGTATATAATGCGGCCACCGCCAATTCGAATGCCTTCGTGGGTGCGGTGAATGGCAATATCTCCGGCGGCAGCATCATCAAGGGCGATGTGGCCACGGGTCCGGGCTACATCATCACTTCACCATACACAGGCGATAGCGCGAGCGATCTGAGCATGTCTTTCCCGCCAGTGCCGGCTCCGTTCAGCGGAGGGTTTTCACCGCCGGCCGGCGTCACAGCCACGACGACGAACTTTGCGCTCTCCAGCATCACGGTCACCACCAATGTCTATCCGGCGGTGATTCCGTTCAGCGGGCTGGTGACGAACATCGTGACGAGAACGAACACCGCGCCACCGCCGGCGGGGGCTTACAGCAGCACCACCGTCAGTGTGACCAGCACGGTCTGGCCGGGTGCGGGTGCGTCTTCCTTGGTCACGAATACTACTTCCGTATCGGATGAAAAGTATGCTCCCGCGCCGGGCAGTTACATCCCGCCATATGTGATGACCACTTCGCCCACGCGCTATTCGTATGTGCGGATCGACAGTTACACCTACAATATCGCGAACTACATCTATAACATCACGAATTACACCTACTCATTTGAGACCAACGTGGCCATAGGCACGACGACGGAGACATATGCGTATGTGCTGGACACGGACAATTACATAACGGACTCGATCACGCTGAATGGCACGCAACCGCGCAACGCGGAGATGCTGGTGCGCGGAGATGCGGTTTTGTGGCTGACAGACGGACTGAACATGACGGGTAATTCACGGATAACCATCCTGCCCGGAGCCAGCCTGAAATTGTATATCGGTGACGGGACCGGCTCTGACGCCACCGCCACCATTGCGGGCAACGGGGTGCTGAACATGTCTGGCGATACGGAGAAGATGTCCATCTTCGGCCTGTCCGATGCGACGGTGATCAAGGTGGCTGGTAACGGCGGGTATGTGGGCACGGTGTATGCGCCGAACGCGGAATTGCAAGGCAAGGGCGGTGGCGCAGACGTGGATGATTTCCAAGGCGCAGCCATCGTAGGCAGTGTGAGCTACAACGGTCATTTCAACTTCCACTACGACGAGAAGCTGGGTGACAACGGCGGTATCACGCAGTGGAAGATCAATACCTGGGCGGAGTTTTAGGCAAGCCTGAGTAGAGCCAAGGCTCGACCCCGACTGAAGCCGGGGCGGGCGGA
>CAZRGY010000191.1:0-7737 GCA_964599715.1 uncultured Verrucomicrobiota bacterium
TGCCGGTAGCAAATCAGTATCGTTGGTGTTCCGCGGCTTGGTTTGAACGCACGGCTACGCCAGCTCAAGTGAAGACGATTTATGGTTTTAAAACTGACCTGCTTGATGTTCCGGACGATTTTTGAAGTCACATCGAGGCGTCAAGCCGCCTCGGGGCGGAAAGCGGAGTCGAGCCTCCGCACTCCAAAGCAAAGCGACTCTCGACTTTCTCCCGCTTTGGCCTAACATCACGCTCCAATTCACCATGAAAAAGCTGCTGCTTACTTTCGCGCTCCTCGCGGTCACGCTCATCACCGCCACCGCTGCCCCCATCAAGGTCCTCATCGTCGATGGCCAGAACAACCACGATTGGAAGGGCACCACCCCTTGGCTCAAGAAGCAGCTTGAGGACACCGGCAAGTTCACCGTGGATGTCGCCACCACCCCTCCGGGCAAGGAGAACATGGAGACCTTCAAACCCGATTTCGCCAAATACGATGTGGTGGTCTCGAATTACAACGGTGCCCCATGGTCCGATGCGACCAAGGCGGCCTTCGAAGCATTTGTGAAGAACGGCGGCGGCTTCGTCTCCGTGCACGCGGCGAATAATTCTTTCCCCGAATGGAAGGCTTACAACGAGATGATCGGTATCGGTGGCTGGGGCGGGCGTTCGGAGAAGAGCGGTCCGTATGTGAACTATTGGGAAGGCAAGATCATCAAAGATCTCACCCCTGGCAAAGGCGGCAGCCATGGCGCGCAGCATGAATTCATGGTGGAGACCCGCGTGGCCGATCATCCCATCACCAAGGGGCTTCCGGCCAAGTGGATGCACGCCAAGGACGAACTCTACGACCGTCTGCGTGGTCCGGCGGAAAACATGACCGTGCTCGCCACCGCCTATGCCGATCCCCAGACCAAGGGTTCCGGCAAGCACGAGCCGATGCTGATGGTGCTGAACTGGGGCAAGGGCCGCGTCTTCCACACCACCCTTGGCCATGCGCGGCCGGAGGGCAAGGTGGCCATGGAATGCGTGGGCTTCATCGTCACCTTCCAGCGCGGTACCGAATGGGCTGCCACCGGCAAAGTGACCCAGAAAGTGCCGAAGGATTTCCCCACGGATAAAGGCGTGAGCCTCCGTCCGGACGTGAAGTAAGGCTTACTTCGCGGCGTTGATCTGCGCGAGGAGCACCTCGGCGCATTTCGCTGCAAACGCGAGGTCGTTCACTACGCAATCCATATCGATCACCGGGATATCCGGGCGCAGATGCTTCTTCAGTTCCTGAAAAAACGCTTCGTCGGCGAAGGGATCGTGGAAGGTTCCGCCCGGCGCGGCGATGACGCTGAAACCTTTCTGCGGCAGCAGCACGGTGACCGGTCCGGTAGAGAGATTTAATTTCTCGGCGATGACTTTCCCCAGCGCACGGTTCTCCTCCACATCCGTGCGCATGAGCGTCACTTGCGGATTGTGCTGGTAGAATTTCCGCCCTTGGAATTTCGCGGGCACCGTCTCGGGCGCGAGGAAGTTCACCATGTCGAGGCAACCCGGCGTCACGATTGCGGGAACACCCTTGCGCGCGGCGGCTTCGAGCCGCGTCGGTCCGGCAGTGAGGACACCACCGGCGATCTCGTCCGCCCATTCGGTCGTCGTGATATCCAGCACCCCGCTGACCATGCCGGATTCGATGAGTGATTCCATGGTGCGCCCGCCCGTGCCGGTGGAGTGGAACACCAGCACCTCATAACCCGCCGCCTCAAGGATGCCTTTGGCGTGGTTCACCGCGATGGTCGTATTACCGAACATGCTCGCCACGATGATAGGTTTGTCCTCGGACTTCGGCGGCACTGCGCTCACCATGCCGCAGATGGCTCCGGCGGCGCGCGTCAGGATCTGGCGCGAGATGCGGTTCAAGCCCGCCACATCCACAATGCTCGGCATCATCACGATGTCCTTGGAGCCGATGTACTGCGCGGTGTTGCCGCTGGCTAGGGTGGACACCATGAGCTTGGGGAAACCGATGGGCAGCGCCCGCATCGCCGCCGTCCCGATCGCCGTGCCGCCACCACCACCGAGCGAGATGACGCCATCGATCTTCTGCTCGGCCTGCAGTTTGGTGAGGATCACGGCGGCGGCTTTGGCCATCGCGGCGACGGTTTCGCCCCGGTCCTTGCGCGCTTTCAGCCCCGCCAAATCAATACCTGCTGCTGCGGCAACTTCTTCACAGGAGATATCCGGTTTGATCTGCGGTACCTCGAGTGCACCGACATCGATAAGCAATGGCTGGTGTCCCTGGCGACGGATGGTTTCCGCGACAAAGGCATGTTCGACGCCCTTGGTGTCAAAGGTTCCGAGTACGGCGATGGTGGACATGCTGAGAGGAAACGAGATTTTGCCTGCGATGGCAAACTTCTAAGCCTCGTCAAATCGCGCCAGCAGCTTGGTCAAATGCACCTTGGGCAGATGGAGGTGGTCTAGACCAGGCGTTTGTCAAACGCGAACTCCACCGCGTCACCGATGCTGATCTTCTTGAAATCACGATGGGCCGGATTGAGCAGATAGTTGAGCTCCTCCGGTACGATGGCGCTGGGCACTGCCAACACGGCCGAGCGCTCTTCGCGTACCCAGCGGTCCACCAGCCGCATGGTGGATTGCGCGGGTGGCTCGACGCGCCAGTCGGCCGGTAATTGTGCGGATGGCAGGCGTTCCAGAAGTTCTTCACGGAAACGGATGCCGATGATTTTGTAACTGAACTGGATCGGCGGGTTGAGATGAACGAGCGTTTCCAACGCGGCCAATGAACGCGTGGCGCTCGTATAGACCACTGCCACCCCGCGCGAGTTCCAGCGTCCGCCAAAGCGCGCCGCGCCTTCACCGCTGAACGCGGTATCGGCGTGCTTGCTCTTCACGATGCGCCAGGCTTCGAGCATCAGGAATAGACACCGTACTCGATGCGGCCGAGCAGATCTTCCACCTCACGCGCCCCGATCTCCGTACCTGCATAATCCAGCGGTATCGCTCCGCCCAAACCGACTTGCGGGGAGGAAAGCCAGCGCCGCGCATTTTCCTCGGTCTCGAAAACCGTCACGGCTTTGCCCATTAACCGGGCAAACCGGATCACGCGATCCGACTCTTCGGGAGCCAGCCGGCCATCCAGCTTGCGCCGGTGCAAGGTGGCTTTGGAGATACCCAGCTTTTGCGCCAGTTTGTCCAAGGGCAGTTCCAGACTGGCTTGCAGGGCAAGCAGTTCGTCGAAAATCAGCCCAAGCTTCACAAACCGGATCATGTCCGGTGAGCTGATGGCCGGGGCATCCTGCATCACCAAGCCCGCCACCACATCGCCGACGGCGGGATAGGTGGTTATCTTTTTGGTTTTGGTGGCTGATTTATTCATTTGATACTTGATATAGTCTCAAATGAAACTGCTGTCAATCGCCATGTTCCTTCTATTGCGGCACTACTTGTACCACCGGAGCCGGTGCGCCCAGGCTCTTCAACGGCACGATCTTCGCCATGATCAGACAGAAGATCAGGCCGAAAATGGAAGCGGCCGTGAGCATCACGGTGAAACTCTTGAGCGTCTCTTTTTCCGTCATGCCGCCCAGCTTGCTCACTACCCAGAAGCCGGAGTCGTTCATCCAGGAGGCGGCGAATGCGCCGAAACCGATGCTCAGGAAGATATACACCACGTTGTAAGGCAGCGGCGCGTTCCCGGCGAGCGTGGGGTCGATCATCGGATAGATCATCGCCGAGGTGGTGATCATGGCCACCGTGGCAGAACCCTGCGAGACGCGGATGATGAAGGCCACCAGCCAGGACAGGAAAATCAGGTTGATCTCATGTCCGGCTGACGCGGCCTTGATGGCATCACCCACACCGGCGTTCTTGAGCATCATGCCGAACGCGCCACCTGCGCTCGTGATCAGGATGATCGTGCCGGCCGTCTGCAAGGGACCGGCCAGCAGATCACCGATGGTCTTGATGGAGTAACCTTTTTGCTTCGCCAAGATGTGGATGCAGATGCCCGTGGCGATGAGCAGCGCGATATTCTTGTTTCCGATAAATTCAAAGATGCCGAAGAAGGAGAGAAAGCTTTCCTGGCTGCCGAACATGCCCACCACGGACTTCGCCCATTCCGCCGTGGCCTGGCTGCGGTTCGCGACATCCAGGAAGGAGGCGAACGTGATCAGGGCGATGGGCAACAAAATGGGGGTGACGGAGATGAGGAAACCGGGGAGCTGATCTTCCGGCCGGTTCACATTGGCTTGCAGTTCTTTCAACGAAATGCCGGGCGTCTCGCGGATGGGGATGGTCATACGGGAGTTCAGCCACTTGGCCACCATGTAACCGCCGATGGCCGGAGGCAGCCCCGCGATGATGCCCACCACGATGGATATACCTACGTCCACTTCAGATTGTCCACCATCGCGAGCGGACCCGGATGTGGCACGATGAGTGAATGGGTGATGACGCCACCGGAGCAGACCGCCAACACGTAGAGCAGGTAATTCTTCCCTGTGCGCATGGCCATGGCCATGGCCAGCGGCGCCATGAGCATGAACATGGTGTCAAAGAAGATGGGGATGGAGAGGAAGTAAGTACTGATGAGCAGGGCAAACCCGGCGTTCTTCTCACCAAAAAAACCTAGGAAACGGCGTACCACCTTGTCCGCAGCGCCACTTTCCATGAGACACATACTGATGATGGCCGCAAGACCGATCACGATACCGATACCTCCGGCCGTCTTGCCAAATCCTTCCGTGGTCAGCTCTACCGCTTGGGACCAATGGCTCTTCGTCACGCCTTCCGGCACCGGGATGCTGGAGACGCGCGGACGCGCCCCGGGCAGTTGCTCGGCCAGCAGACCGGCCACCAGCGCGGCGAGGATGAGGGCGAGAAAGGCGTGCATCCGGAACACGGAGATCAGAATGATGACCGTGGAGACGCTGCATACGAGCACGGCAAACGGCCAGTAGGACGCGTCGCCGGCGGCACCAAGTATAGGCGTAAAAAAGTCCATGTGCTGAAAAAGAGTGGCGCTATCCCGCCAGAAATTATGGGGAGGGTCAAGGCTGCGCGCGGCTTTGCCCCCTATAAATCGTCCTTCACCCGGCTGGTAAGCTCAAATAACCAGCGGCCAAAGGTTCCCTTCGGTTGCGCTCACTGCTACCTTGGCCGCATGAAACACCTCCGTAATGTTTGCGCTGGCGTCTTGCTGTCTCTGGTCGCCGCGACCGCCCTTTCGGCGGCTGAGAATCCGCCGCGCGGCTATTCCATCCCTTTGATTGATCTATCGGCTGAAACGCAACGGCAGGTAGTCATCGATCGCGAGCCCGGCCAGTACTTGGGCCATCCCACCACACTCTTGCTGGAGGATAAGAAGACCATGCTCATCGTGTATCCTAAGGGGCACGGGAGCGGGCCCATCATGTATCGGCGCAGCACCGATGCCGGGCTCACCTGGTCCGACCGCCTGCCCACACCGGCGAGCTGGGCCACCTCCAAGGAAACACCCACGCTCTTCCGCACGGTGGATGCGAAGGGCAAGAAGCGCCTCATCATGTTCTCCGGCCGGCAGACGAAGTTCCCGGGCGAGACCATCCGCATGGCGCATTCAGAGGATGATGGCGCGTCGTGGTCGGAGCTGAAATCCATCGGGGCGTATGGCGGCATCGTGGCCATGGGCACCATGCAGGCGTTGAAGGATGGCTCTTATATGGCGTTCTTCCATGATGATGCGCGGTTCTGGGGCTATGCGGAGAAGAAACATGGCCAGACCTCCTATGTCTTCAAGACGCTCTCCAAGGATGGCGGCCTCACGTGGAGCCTGCCGCAGATCATCGCCACGCATCCCGTGGCGTACCTGTTCGAGCCGGGTTCACTGCGTTCGCCGGATGGCAAACAGATCGCCGTGTTGTTGCGCGAGAACAGCCGCAAGCTGAACTCCTTCGTCATCTTCAGTGATGACGAGGGCAAGACTTGGAGCGAGCCGCGCCAATTGCCCGGAGCCCTTACGGGCGACCGTCACACTGGCCAATACGCGCCCGATGGTCGGCTCTTCATCTCCTTCCGCGATACCACGCTCGAGAGCCCGACCAAGGGAGACTGGGTCGGCTGGGTGGGCACGTATGAGGACATCGTGAAGGGGCGCGAGGGCCAATACCGCGTGCGCTTGAAGGATAATCACAAAGGCGCGGACTGCGCCTATCCCGGCGTGGAGATCCTGCCGGACGGAACCTTCGTGACGACCACCTACGGGCATTGGACGCCGAACGAGCAACCCTACATCCTCAGCGTGCGCTTCAAGCTCAGCGAGCTGGATGCAAAGGCGAAGGGGAAGTGAGCGGGGCATCCCCGTAGCGCAGACTGGTCCCGCGGCTGCGGGATGTCGCAGATTGATAATCTGCGTGCGGTGAAAAGTTCCAAGCCTGCCGACTGCCAGTCGGCGACACAGCAGGTTGGCAACCTGCGCTACAGAAGCGCTACTTACTCGAAGCCCTGCGCGACGAAGTGCAGTTCGCCCCAGCCGACTTCGTGGGCACCGTAGCCGGCGGCTTCCACGGCGCGGAAGAGTTCCGCGAACGGCTTGAACTGCAGCTTATCCGTCAGGGCAGAGGCGGCGAATTGCGGGCGGGCGATGAACTCGGCCTTGATACCCGTGGCGGCAAAGCCCGCATCTTGCAACACCTCCAGCCAGACCTCCGCCGTGTGATACGGCCACAGCTTCTCCGCCGCGAGGTCCATGAAATGCTGGCTCTCCGGCGAGTTATCCCGCAGGCAGGAGATGATGCCTACCAGTTTCCCGGCCGGACTGAGATGCGCTTGAGCCAACGGGATCAACGTCTCGGCAGGCATGATCTCGCTCAAGGGACCGGCCAGCAGGATGGCATCCTGATCATGCTCCAGTGAGGTGGGCGTATTGAGCATGGCGGCCTGCAGGAGCGGTAAGGCGAGAATGGGATCGGACCAATCACTCCATGCAACACCCTCCAAGGCGGCCTCGGCGAAACGGCCTTGCGCGGCTAGGTCTTCCGCCGTCCAGCGAAAAGGCTGATCGTGAGCGTACGCTTGCAAGAACTCCGCGATGGCCGGGTTAAACATCATCATGACCGGGACAAAGTGGGGTTTTAGCAACGGGATGGCAAGCGGGACCGAGTCGGGTTCGCTGACCATCACTTGCCAAGCGGAGCAGAGCATGGTTCCTTAACGGAAAAGGACAAAACGCTTCCGCCCAAAGGACGGATATTATGATTTTAGAGCATGTACGAGTTATCATATTATCGGGTATCGTTCTGCTTTTTCTGGCGAGCGTCGGTTTGTTTGCCCGTTTGGTAGCTTCATTGTTTTCAGCGGAGAGTGAGCGGCGATTGCGTGAGCACAGGCGGTTTCACGCTATCTGGTTCGCGGTTATCCCGCTATTTGCGGTCGTCTGGATCATCACAACCACCCCGTTCATCCAATTTGGCCCGCCTACCTGGTGGGAAAGACGGACACAACGGCAGAAAGTTCTGGCTCGCGTTCAATCAACAGGCGGATGGGAGACTTTGAAGAAGGATTGCATCGCCCTTTCCAATCAACATAAGGATGAGCCCATCAGCTATTGGGGATGGGATAAAACTAATGGCCTGCCTGCGAGTATCCTGGCGCTCAAGCCTAAACACGTGGAACTTTATTCCAGAGGTCCCGACAAGTCCGGTGTGCCATTTATGAAGATAAGGATTTTTGGCGCGCACTCAACCGGTGGTCATTCCATACCACGGTAC
>CAZRGY010000192.1:0-7694 GCA_964599715.1 uncultured Verrucomicrobiota bacterium
AATCCTCCACCAAATCCGCCAGAAACTCGAGCTGGTCCACCAAGTGGGGGTATTTAGGCGCATTGATTTGGGTAAATTCCACCTTCAGCAAGGGCAGCTTGTGGTGCACCCCGGCCAAAATCTGAGGCGTGATTTTAGAGGCCCCGTTATGGACAAATTTTAATACTTCCGGCATGGACGCAAGACTACGGAAGAACTCCAACGGTAACAAGCCGGGAATATTTGGCTAACGCCCGGCCTGAAAGGAACTTCGCGGTGTTGAAGGCAAGAAAAGTTGTAACTGCGAGATTTACCCTCACCTTATATTGCCATAGCCTTTTTAATGCGTGGCAAAACAGAACGGCAAATCAGACAACCGCCCGGCTCTCTCCAAGAACGAATTGCTGATGGCCGTAGCGATTCTATTGCTCGGGGCCGCTTTGACAGCTACCGCCTGTTATTTTGTGGAGAAGGCGGAAAAGGAACAACGCCGGGTCCGTTTTCAACGCCTGGTCGAGAGTCGCATCCACCTCTTCGAATCCGCCGGGGTCAACTATGAAGAACTGCTCTTCTCCCTGCGCAACCTCTTTATTTACGATTCGGAGCTCACAGAAAAGGAGTTCACTGAAATTTCCCTCAATGCGCTGAGGCGCCACCCCCCCATCCAAGCCTTGGAGTGGGTGCCCCGCATTGCTGAGCAAGACCGGGAAAAGGTGGAACAGCAGATGCGGGCAAATGGTCACACCAACTTCTTCATATTTTCCCGCCGTCCAGACGGCACCAAGGAACCAGCCCCGGTTGCTCCGGATCATTTCCCCCTGCTATATATCGCCCCTTTAAAAGGAAATGAAACCGCACACGGATACGATATCGGCTTTGGCCCGAACCGGCTTTCGTTGGAAAAGGCCAGGGATGAAGCCGACTCCGTCTTGTCCAGCAAGTTCCGCCTGATCCAAGAGATGGGAGACCAAGAAGGGCTGATCTCCATGGCCCCGGTATATCGTGGCACCATCATCCCCAAGACCGTGGAGGAGCGCCGTCGTCTCTTGATCGGGTATGTGCAGATCGTTTTTCGCCTAGGGGATCTGGTCGACGGCATCCTTAAGCAAGTCACCCCCGGTGGAGTCGATATCCTGATTGAAGATATGACAGCCCCGGAAGAATCACGGATGCTCTATTTCCATTCCTCCCGCTTGCGCAAGACTCCCACTCCGCCCGCCACACCGGAGGAGATGCGGGCGGGTCAAAGTAGCACACGGACTTTGCGGATGGGAGAACGTGACCTGAATTTTTATTTTCGCGCCACCCCGGAGTGGCTGGCTGCTAATGGTCCTTCCCGCCTGCCAGCCATCACGGGTGGAGGCACTTTGATCACCCTGTTGATCACCTCGCTTTTCCTTTCTGTCAGTCGACGGGCAAGCATCGTGGAGCAACAGGTCACGGAGCGCACCACGGAGCTGGTCGAGGCCAATGATAAGCTGGCCAAGGAAAACCACGAACGGCGGGTGGTCGAGAGTGCCCTGCGGGAAAGCGAAACCCGTTTTCGCTCCCTGGTGGAGTATGCCCCCGTAGGCGTCTGGCAATTGGAACCTGACGGCCAGCGTATCCGCTACCTAAACCCTGTTTTACGTAACATGCTCGGGTTATCCCCGGAGACGAACAGTGAGAACAAGTGTATCCGGGATTACATCGCTCCCGAGTATCTGCCCGACCTGCCGGCGCATCTGGAAGAACGCCAACGCGGTCTTTCTTCGGCCTATGAGATCGAGTACCTCCGCGCGGATGGCGGCCGCTTGCCCGTGCAAGTATTCGGCGCACCACTCCGGGATGATGACGGAAGGCTCATCGGCCTTATCGGTTTGAGCATCGACATCACTGAACGCCGCCGCGCCAAACAGGCCCTGCTGGAGGAACGCCAACTCCTGCGTACGCTCATCGATACGTTGCCCGACCCCATCTTTGTGAAAGACAAGGCCGGGCGCTTCCTCGCCACCAACGAAGCCAACCGAAAACTTATTGGGCTGAGCTCGACCGAAGAAGTTCTCGGAAAAACGGTTTATGACTACTTCCCGAAAGCGACGGCTGAGAGGTATTTTCAGGATGATCAGACGGTAATTAACACAGGCACTCCCATCATCAATCGAGAAGAGCCCTTCACCCTGATCGATGGAGGCAAAGGGTGGTTTCTCACTTCCAAGGTGGCTTTGCGCAACGGCAAAGGCGAGATCATCGGACTCGTCGGCATCAGTCGGGATATCACCAAGGAAAAAGCCGCCGAGCTGGAGAAAAAACAATTCGAACAGAAGCTGCAGGAAACTCAGAAACTGGAAAGTCTGGGTGTGCTGGCCGGCGGCATCGCACATGATTTCAATAATCTGCTCACTGGCATCATCGGTCATGCCAGCCTGGCCAAGCTCGAATTCCCTGGCAACCCGGTGTTATTCGAGCATCTGGACCAAGTGGAAAAATCCTCCCAGCGGGCTGCCGAACTCTGCCGCCAGATGCTGGCGTATGCGGGCAAAGGACGTTTCATCATCCAAAACGTGGATGTCACCAGTCTGGTGGAGGAGATCACCAATCTCCTGCAACTCTCCATCAGCAAGAAAGTAGTTCTGCGCTTGCAGCTCGCAAAGGGCCTGCCAGCAGTCCAGGCAGATGCCACCCAGATCCGCCAGATCATCATGAATCTGGTCATCAACGCGTCCGATGCCATCGGGGATCGCAGCGGGGTGGTGAGTATCGTGTCCGGTATCATGCGGGCGGATAAAGCCTACTTGAGCGATACCCATCTGGCCCCCGACCTTGAGGAAGGTGACTACGTCTTCATCGAGATCAGCGACAATGGCTCGGGTATGAGCCGGGAGACGATAGCCCGCATTTTTGACCCCTTCTTCACCACCAAGTTCACCGGGCGCGGTCTGGGTTTGGCGGCCGTTCTGGGCATCATCCGTTCCCATAAAGGCGCCCTCAAAGTTTATAGCGAGGAAGGCCGCGGCTCCACCTTCAAGCTCCTGCTGCCTTGCGCCGAGGGCCCGGCCACACCGGTGGATTTTCACGGCGATCAAGCCAGCAGTTGGAAGGGCAACGGAACCGTCCTCGTAGTAGATGATGAAGAGACGGTCCGGGCCGTGAGTGCCCGTCTTATGGAATCGCTTGGTTTCAAGACGGTCCTCGCTACGGATGGGCGCGATGCAGTCGAAAAATTCCTGGCCTACCAGACGGAAATCAGACTGGTGCTAATGGACCTGACGATGCCTCACATGGATGGCGAGCAGGCCTTTCGCGAGTTACGCAAAATCCAGCCCAATGTCTGTGTGTTGCTTATGAGCGGCTTCAACGAACAAGACGCGGTCAATCGTTTCAGCGGGAAAGGGCTCTCCGGTTTCATCCAGAAACCCTTCAAACGGGATGAGCTTCAGAACAAGCTAAAGAATATCTTAGGAGCTTAAGCTGCCACGATCAGCTCAGGCCGTAGCCACTTGCCGCTGCGCTTCCCACTCCTGCCCCAGCTCCAGCAGAGTCTTCTGGCTCAAGTTCTGTTCCGCCATGGGGAAGATGAGGCGCTCTTCCTTGTCAAAATGGCGACGGGATGCATGCACCGTCTTGAGCAACAAGGCCCGGGCAGCAATAACATCATCGAGCTTCTGCAACTGCATCAGAAAACCATCGATCAGTTCATGCTCATGATGAAACGCATCCCGGTGGCCGAGATGATCCAGCCGGTGCTCCAGCGGTTCCATGAGCAACTTGTCCTCGGCTTCCCCGTGATGCTCCAGCAGTGCCGAGAGCATACCGCCGAGCACTTTGACCTCGGCCAGCGATTCCAAGCAGGGCGCGACCCGTTCGATATGATCAAACACACTGTGGAAGACCACGTGCTCGGCGAGAAGTGCATCGGTAATTTTCATGGCGTGCCCGTAATTGATAAGATGCCTGATGATAGGAGTCTTGCCCAGCCGGATTTGTTCAATCCTGAACTCTTTTTGTCCGGCGTCATCAACAGGTGGTATGCATCCTGACTCCCACCAATCTCACTCTATTCAGGAAAAGACCCGGCCAACGGCAAAAACCGTTTCGTCGCTTCCGGTATATGCAGTAGATTATCCGCTCAACTGCGGGTTGAAAAATTGAATCCCGGCCAGGGAAAGGCCGTCTGGTTTAGGTGACGTTAACATGCGAGTTTTGATGAAATATACGGGAGTTTTCGGGATAATGACAGCGATGGCCACGGCTGCCAGTGCGGCAGCACCGGTGGATGGCCTGGAATTATTCGAGAAAAGTATCCGGCCAGCCTTGGTGGAGCATTGCTACGAATGCCATAGCACCAAGGCGGGTAAGGCCAAGGGCGGGCTCCTGCTGGATTCGAAAACGGGCTGGAGCAAAGGCGGTGATGCGGGTCCGGCTATCGTGCCCGGAAAACCAGACGCCAGCCTGCTCATCAAAGCGGTCCGTTATCATGATGAGGCCACCCAGATGCCACCCAAAAAGGGGCCCATCCCGGATGAGACCATCAAGGCCTTCGAGCAATGGGTGAAACTCGGCGCCCCCGATCCCCGCACGGCCGATGCCAGCGCGGTGCATATCGGCCCGTTCAATTTTGCGGAAGAGCGTGAATTCTGGTCCTATCACCCCGTCCAAAATCCCGCTCCTCCCAAGGTGAAGAACTCGCGCTGGGTGGCGAACCCCATCGATAATTTCATTCTGGCCAAACTGGAAGAGAAAGGTCTGCGCCCAGCCAAGCCGGCGGACAAGCGCACTCTCATCCGTCGGGCCACCTATGACCTCACTGGGCTGCCACCAACGCCGGATGAGATCGAAGCCTTCGAGAAAGACCGCTCCTCCAAAGCCTATGAACGCCTCATCGAACGCTTGCTGGCCTCCCCTGCTTACGGTGAGCGCTGGGGCCGTCATTGGCTGGATGTCGTGCGCTACGCGGATACCGCCGGTTGCAACTCGGATTTCCCGGTACCTCCGGCTTACAAGTATCGCAACTGGGTCATCGACGCCGTCAACGCGGACAAACCGTATCACCAGTTCCTGCGCGAACAGTTGGCGGGCGATCTGCTCCCAGCCAAATCGGTTGAAGAGAAAAACCGGAACATCATCGCCACCGGTTACCTCGGCATGTCGCGCCGGTTCGCCTCGCAGACGAATGAGTTCTATCTGACGCTCGATGACAGCATCGACAATCTCGGCAAAGGCTTGATGGGCCTCACCCTCAGCTGCGCCAGGTGCCACGATCATAAGTTCGATGCGGTGCCGAATGAAGATTACTACGCGCTCTACGGCATCTTGAAGAGCAGCACCTATACCTTCCCCGGAGTGGAAGTGGTGCCCAATCCGCGCGATTACATCCCGCTGGGCACACCGGAACAGAAGGCGGAGTGGAAAGCCTACGAAGTGAAGCTCAACAATCTGGATGCGGAATACAACAAACTCCAAGCCCTGACCCGCGGCTCGCGAGCAGCCACGAATGATGTCGCCAAGATCAAGGCGCGCATGAGCGATATTCGCAAAGAGCGCGACGAACTGCGCGACAACCCGCCCCAAGTGGAACTGGCCTATGGCGTGCAAGAAGGCCAGGCCGCCGACACCAAGCTCATGATCAAGGGGGAACCGCACAAGCTCGGCCCGGTTGTGCCACGCGGCTTTTTGCAGATCTTGGGCGGCAAGAAGCTGCCCAAGGAAGAGACGGGCAGCGGCCGCAAGGAACTGGCCGAGTGGATCATCGATCCCGCCAATCCCCTCACCCATCGCGTGATGGCGAACCGCATCTGGCAGTGGCATTTCGGCAAGGGCATCGTGCAGACGCCGAATGATTTCGGCAAACGTGGCAAGGCACCTACGCATCCGGAACTGCTCGATTACCTCACCACCCGCTTCATCGAGAGCGGTTGGAGCCTGAAGGCGATGCACCGTCTCATCATGCTTTCCAGCACCTACCAGATGAGCAGCGAAGACAATGCCGAGTATGCCGCCAAAGATGTGGCCAATGATTACCTCTGGCGCTTCGACCGTCGCCGTCTCTCGGCGGAAGAGATCCGCGACACCCTGCTGCAACTGGGCGGTTCACTCGATCGCACCCCCGGTGGTGAACATCCCTTCCCGCCTCGCAGCAAATGGCGCTTCACCCAGCACACGCCTTTCGTAGATACATATCCGACCACGAAACGCAGCGTGTATATGATGCAGCAACGTATCCGCAAACATCCCTTCTTCGAGACATGGGATGGAGCGGACCCGAATGCCTCGACCGGGGCGCGTGCCTTGAGCATCACGCCCATCCAGGCTTTGTTCCAGATGAACGACCCGCTCATCCACGAACAGGCGGCGAAGTTCGCCCAACATGTCTGGAATTCCGGCAAGAAAGATTCTGAACGGATCGAGCAAGCCTTCCTGCTCGCCTATGGCCGACCAGCCACGAAGGACGAGATCAAGCTGGGCGAAGATTATCTCGGTGCCGCCGCGCTGGCCTTGCGGGAAGCGGGCACGCCCGTGGAAAAGATGCTCGATGCCGCATGGGCCAGCTACACGCGCGTCCTGTTCAGCAGTAACGAATTCATTTTTGTCGATTAAGCCATGTTCACTACGCAGCCATTCATGTCTCGCCGGGCGGCCCTCCGCTCACTCATCTGCGGTTCTGCCCTCATGCCGGGTATCGTGCAGTCGTTGCTCGCCCAATCGGGTGAGGACACCGTTAATCCGCTCGCGCCCAAGACCACACATTTCCCCGGCAAGGCCAAACGCGTCATCTTCCTGTTCATGCCCGGTGGCGTGTCCCACATCGATTCGTTCGATCCCAAGCCGCGCTTGAAAGAATTAAGCCCGGACGGAAAGAAGTATCTGCCCGCCTTTTGGGATTTCAAACGCGGCGGCAAATGCGGCACGGAAGTAAGCGACCTCTTCCCCTACATGCGTGATTGCATGGATGACGTGTGTCTCATCCGCTCACTGCATGGCGATCACAATGATCACGCGCAAGCAACGCTCGGCATCCACACAGGTTCCGTCACCTTCGCCCGCCCCAGCATGGGATCGTGGGTGAGCTACGGTATGGGCACGATGAACCAGAACCTGCCCTCTTTCGTGGTGCTCGCCCCGAAATTGCCTTATGCCGGCAGTCAGGTGTGGAGTTCGGACTTCTTGCCGGGAGCCCATGCCGGCACGCGCGTCTTGGCGGGTGCGGAACCGATTCCTGATTTGAATCGCCGCGCGCCCTCTGCCCGCGTGCAAGAACTGGAGCTGGGCTTGCTGGAAAAAATCAACCAGAAGCACCAGCAGAACCGCTTGAGCGACCCGATGCTCGCGGCGCGCATCAAATCGTTTGAGACGGCGTTCGGCATGCAGTCCGCCATGCCGGATGTGCTGGACCTCTCGAAAGAGTCGGATGCGACGTTGAAGCTCTATGGTCTGGAGCGCGGCAGCACCAAGGGCTTCGCCTGGCAATGTCTCGTAGCGCGCCGGATGGTGGAGCGCGGTGTGCGCTTCGTGGAGTTGATTGATGTCGGTTCCTCAAACAACTGGGATGCCCACGGCAACATGAAGGGCCATGCTCCCCTCGCCCGCAATGTGGATCAACCCATCGCCGGTCTCTTAAAAGATTTGAAATCGCGCGGCATGCTGGAAGATACACTGGTGGTGTGGACCTCGGAGTTCGGTCGCACGCCCACGCCAGACAGCCCGGATGGTCGTAGCCATCAAGCCAGCGTGTATTC
>CAZRGY010000193.1:0-7649 GCA_964599715.1 uncultured Verrucomicrobiota bacterium
GTCGCTGTCATTTCATCCCCCCTCTCCCCTCAACGGGGAGAGGGCCGTGGTGAGGGGTGAGTCGTAGCACAAGGTTTTCCATGGAATCCCGGATCACTTACCCACTTCTGCCGCGCTAAGACTCCGGTTGTTTCAGGCTTCGTCTCACTCCTCACCCGGTTCCGTTAAGCACAGAACCGACCTCTCCTCGTTAGAGGAGAGGTAACATTTCACGCGCCTTCCAACTGTTTGACCTAAGCTGTTCGCGATAGCTCAAAAAAGTAAGGCCCGCTGTTGCCAGCGGGCCGATGCGTGAGTGAATGAAATCGACCGGGACTAAACGGTCGGCTCCCAGCCGGGGCGGTATTCGCGGCGCCAGAGTTTCTCGGTGCCTTCCGGGTTGGTGATCTTCTTACCATCGAAGTGGATCATCTTGCCACTGCGATAGGCGATGTTCGCGAGGTGGCAGAGCATGCTGCTCTTCTGCGCCTCCTCGATCTCTGAGTTCAGGCGTTCACCGATGCGGATGGAGTTGACGAAGTTCGTGAAGTGCGGGATGTCGCTGAGTTTCGCCGGGTCTTTGAAGGTTTCCTTGCCCTTGTTGTCGTAGATGGCGTAACCGCCGCTGGTCATGGAGAGCATGCCGCCCTCGCCATAGAACGCAGCGAAGGGCTGGACCTCGGGCTTGCGCAGGTGACAGCTCGAGATCTCCAACGTGCCGGCCGTGCCGCCGAAATCGAAGACGGCCACGCCGGTATCGGGTGTTTCCTGATCGTCATCGAAGTGATAACGGCCGCCGTTGAAGACCACGCTCTTGGCATGGTCCACGCCGAGTCCCCAGCGGACGACATCCAGCATGTGCGGGCCGTTGTTCGCCATCTCACCGCCGCCGTAGTGCCAGACCCAATGCCAGTTGTAGGGCACCAAGTTGCTCTGATAAGGGCGCTCAGGCGTCGGGCCCTGCCACATCTCATACTTCAAGGTTTCCGGCGGCTGTCCCGGTATCCCTTTTTTGATGCTCAGGCGGCCGTTGGTGTAATAGGAGCGGGCGCTGTAAATCTTGCCGATGGCCCCATCACGCAGCTTGGCGACGGCCTCGATGAGCGAAGGCGAACTGCGGCGCTGGTTGCCCATCTGGACATGGCGGTTGTATTTGCGCGCGGCAGCGACGATGAGCTGGGCTTCGTGGGCGTTATGGCTGCCGGGCTTCTCCACATACACGTGTTTGCCGGCCTTACATCCCATGATGGCGGCGGGCGTGTGCCAGTAATTCGGCGCGGCGATGGAGATGGCGTCGATCTCGGGGTCATCCAAAATCTGGCGGAAATCGCTGACCAGCTTGGCCTTGGTGGATTGGAATTTTTCCAGGTCCTTGCCCACGGCATTGAGGCGGACGGAATCCACATCGCAAAGGTAGGCGATCTCCACATTCGGCACCTTCAGATAACCGGCCACATGGGCGCGACCACGGCCCAGCCCCATGATACCCACGCGAACGCGGGAATTGGCACCTTTGGCCTGGCCGAGGAGGAGATTCGGCGCGGCCACGGCGGCGATGGCCCCGAGGGCGGCGGTCTGTTTCACGAACTGGCGGCGGTTTAGCGGAGTAGATGGCATAAGCGTATTTTTGAAGGACTCTAAAGTGCGGTCGCGTGATGTGACAAATCTAGAGAGGGCTGACGCATTCCAACAAGGGAAAATTCAGGGGGATTTGCCTCACGGAGCGGCCCGCAGCCATACTTAGATTGAAGAAGGCCGCCGGCAAAGCAGTCAGAATCCCCAAGCAATGGCGACGTCAGGAAACTGGGCCGATGTTTTTCCACTTGCTTGCATCCCGTATTTTGAAAGTAATCACCAACACATGAAAACCCGCTTCCTCCTTACCCTGACCGCGCTCGTGGCCTGCAGTCTTACGGCTGTGGCCGCTGACCTTCGCCTCGGCATCATCGGCACGGATACCTCGCATGTGCCCGCCTTCACCAAGCTGCTCAACGATCCCAAGGCCAAGGATCACGTGGAAGGCGCCAAGGTCGTGGCGGCCTTCAAGGGCGGCAGCAAGGACATCGAGACGAGCTGGTCCCGCGTGGACAAGTTCGCCGAGCAGATCGCCAAGGATTACGGCGTGAAGATCTACGATAGCATCGAGGAAATGTGCAAAAACGTGGATGCCGTCCTTTTGGAAAGTGTGGATGGCCGACCACATCTGGCCCAAGCCACGCCAGTCATCCTCGCGGGCAAGCCCCTTTTCATCGATAAACCCATGGCGGGTTCGTTGAAAGATGCGCTGGCCATCTTCGAGCTGGCCAAGAAACACAAAGTGCCGGTCTTCAGCTCGTCTTCGCTGCGCTTCGGCAAGGAGACCATCGCGGTGCGAAATGGCAGCATCGGCAAGGTGCAAAGCGCGGAGACCACCAGCCCGGCCAGCATTCACCCTACGCATCCGGACCTTTTCTGGTACGGCATCCACGGGGTGGAATCCCTCTTCACGGTGATGGGCACGGGTTGCCAGACCGTTGAGCGCACGACGACGGCGGATGGCAAAATCCAGGTCATCGGCACGTGGAAGGGCGGTCGCAAGGGCACCTTCACCGAAGCCAAGGGCTACGGTGGCAAAGCCATCGGCGACAAGGGTGAAAGCCCGGTGGGCAAGTACGACGGGTATGCCGCGCTGGTCAAAGAGATCGTCCCCTTCTTCCAGACCGGCAAATCCCCGGTGCCCATGGAGGAGACCATCGAGATCCTCGCCTTCATGGAAGCCGCCGATGCCAGCAAGGCCGCCGGTGGCAAGCCGGTGAAAATCGCGGACATGATCAAGGCCGCGAAGAAGAAGTAAGCCGCCTTGGTTAGTGATTTACCGCCCCAGCAGGATGTTTTCTTGCTGGGGCTTTTCACGGGTTGCACATTTTGCCCGGCCCGTTATCCTCCCGCTCCCTGACAACTTAATTTTTAAGAGCGAAAGAATAGACTATGGCACTGCGTTTAGGTGATGAGGCGCCGAATTTCACGGCGGTTACAACGGAAGGCACAATTGATTTTCATCAGTGGTTGGGCAATGGCTGGGGCGTCCTGTTCTCCCATCCGGCGGATTACACCCCGGTCTGCACGACCGAGCTGGGCACGGTGGCGAAGCTCAAGGACGAGTTCACCAAGCGCAATGTGAAGGTCATCGCCGTGAGCGTGGACCCGGTGGAAGATCACCACGGCTGGATCAAGGACATCAACGAGACCCAGTGCACCACGATGAACTTCCCGATCATCGCAGACCCGGAACGCAAGGTGTCCTCGCTGTATGACATGATCCACCCGAACGCGGACGCGACCTTCACGGTGCGCTCGGTGTTCGTCATCGGACCGGACAAGAAGATCAAGCTGACCATCACGTATCCGGCCTCCACGGGTCGTAACTTTGCCGAGATCCTGCGCGTGATCGACTCCCTGCAGCTCACCTCCCAATTCAAGGTGGCGACGCCCGCGAACTGGGTGGATGGCCAGGACTGCATCATCACGCCAGCGGTCAAGGACCCGGAAGCCACCACGTTGTTCCCCAAGGGTTTCCGCACGGTGAAGCCGTATCTGCGCTACACCCCGCAGCCGAACAAGTAAGCGTAGCCAGAGCATCTCCCGTCCCCGTCTGAGGCAAACTCGGGCGGGGATTTTTAGTTTAGGTCGCGCTTCACGCTACCGGGAGGGCTGGCTTGCTTTTTCTGCGGGGGTAAGGCTTATTGTCCGGTATGGACAAGTTCACGGAAAGCAAACAGCGCGAGGCGAAAAGCCGGCAGCGGACGATGCGTATCCGTGAAAAGGGTACCATGGCGGAGCGACAAAAGGAGCAGGCGCGGAATTCGTTCGTTGGCGAAGCGGCAAGTTGGCCAATTGTAAATCTGGCTTCTGCCGTTGCGGCCATGAACCGCTATGCCAAACGTCAGCCCTAACTCCTCAGGAAAGTTCCGACTGGAGGAATGTTCCGACTGGAGGAATTCCATGAACTTTTCAGCAAGTTAGTACAAAGTCCGCACAGCTTCATTCTGATTGGCGGGCAGGCAGTCAATTACTGGGCTGAACGATATCTGCCCACCGAGCCTGAATTGGAAAGACTGGCTCCATTTACCAGCGCAGATATAGATTTTCTTGGTACTCGTAAAGATGTTGCCGAACTCGGCAGAATTACTGGCCGAAAACCCGCTTACCCTTCATGGCATGCGTTGACCATGCTCGCCGGGGTGATTCCATGTAAGACAGATGCGGGAGAGGCCTCCATCGAAGTAGTTCGCTCGGTACCCCGATCAACCTCAGAAGAAGTACGCGCTACGAGTATCAAAGCTGCCCATGCGGGCTTCAGGCTGGAAGTGATAAACCCAGTAGCTCTTTTGCGCAGCAAAGCCGATCTTGCCCGAACAGTGGACCAGACGCACCGACAAGATGTTCATCACTTGCGCATCATGGTGATTTGCACCAAAGCGTTCCTACGTGAAGTGCTTTTGGCCGTCGAGAGGGATGAAGTATCAGCCCGCGACTGGTTGAATATCGTTAAAGACCTCCTTTCATTCACCGAATCCGACTTGGGAATCAAGGTGGCCCGGCAACACGGCATCGATTGGACCGTCATTTTGCCGGAGTTGAAGGCCGTGGAGGTTTCCCGGGCCTCCATCCGCACATTTTACGAAAAGCGGGTGCCTTTGTGGCAGGCGCGGGTGAAGCAAGCACAAGCGCCGGGGTCGGCCTGAACCGGCGTCATTTCCGTTAAACCGCTGTCTTCGTTCCATATTCTCCTTTTCGTTCTGGGCCATTGCGGTTAGAGCATTCACCGCGCTTATGAAATCGTATCGTCTGAACCGTCTCTTTAACGCCAAGTCGGGCCGTTGCTTCGACGTGGCCGTGGACCACGGCTTTTTCAATGAACGCGGCTTCCTGCAGGGCATCGAAGACCTCGGCGAGAGCGTCAAGGTGCTGGTGGCGGCCAATCCGGACGCCATCCAGCTCACGGTGGGACAGGCGCGCCATCTGCAATCCATCCCCGGCAAGCTGAAGCCCGCGCTCGTTTTGCGCACGGATGTGGCGAATGTGTATGGTACGCAATTGCCGCGCACCTTGTTCAGCCGCATGATCGAGCAACCGGTGGAGCAGGCGTTGCGGCTCGATGCCACATGCGTGGTGGTGAACCTCTTCCGCATCCCGGAACAGCCCGAGGTGACGGACCAGTGCATCCAGAATATTTTGCGCATCAAGCCCGAGTGTGACCGTTACGGCTTGCGGCTGATGATCGAGCCATTGGTTTTCCAGCCGAACCAGAAGTCCGGCGGCTACATGGTGGATGGTGATCTGGACAAGATTCTCCCGCTCGTGCGTCAGGCCGTGGAACTCGGCGCGGATATCATCAAGGCCGATCCGACGGATGATGTGTCCGTTTACAACCAGGTCATCAAGATCGCCGGTGGTATTCCGGTCCTCGTTCGCGGTGGTGGCAAGGCGGCGGACAAGGAAATCCTCGAGCGCACCGAGAAGCTCATGGGCCAGGGGGCTCATGGCATCGTGTATGGCCGCAATATCATCCAGCACAACGACCCGGCCGGCATGACGAAAGCGCTCATGGCCATCGTGCATGACGGCGCCACCGCCGAGCAGGCCGCCCAATTTATCAAAGGTTAGTTTTTCCCAGTATCCATGGAATCACCGATTGTCATCGCCATCGACGGCCCCAGCGCCAGTGGCAAAGGCACGAACGCCCGGCTCATCGCCAAGAAACTAGGCTATATCTACGTGGACACGGGGGCGATGTATCGCACCCTCGCGTGGTATTGCCTCCAGAACCGCATCGATGTGGACGACGAGAAAGCCGTTGCTGCCACCGTCCGCAAATGGAAAACGATGCTGGTGAACCAGGACGGCAATGCGCGTTTGCTGGTGGGCGGGTATTATCCGGAGACGGAGATCCGCACCTCAGAAACCAGTGCCGCCGTGGCCAAAGTCGCCGCCGGCCCGAAGGTCCGCGACTGGATGAAGAAGAAACAGCGCGAGTGCATCCAGTTCGGCAATCTCGTGATGGAAGGCCGTGACATCGGCACGAATGTGTTCCCGGAAACGGATTTCAAATTTTACCTCGACGCCTCACTCGAAGAACGCAACCGCCGTCGGGTAGCGGATGGCGTGCAGGAGAACCTCGCGGAGCGCGACCAACGCGACAGCCAGCGCAAGGCCGCTCCCTTGATGATCGCGCTGGGGGCGACTTTGATCAATAACTCCGGTGAGACACCGGAAGAGACCTCCAACCGCATCATCGCCGAATTCCATAAGAAGCAGGCGGAACTGACGCGCTAGGAACCGGAACCCGGAATCATGCAAGCCGATGAGCACCATGCGAAAGTGCAGATGGGATGACACTTGTTCCCTAAGCATATCTGGAGCAAGGCTTCCGGCTTCCGGGCTACGTTTTCCCACTGGAGGGCGCACTCAATCGTGAATACCGTCTACGCCATCACGTGGTATGCCGGGCGCCTGGCTTTCAAGCTGTGGTTCCGGTGGCGCGTGTATAACGTAGAGCGGGTGCCGGTGGAGGGGCCGGTGATCCTGGCGTCCAACCATGCAAGCTTTGCCGACCCGCCGCTCATCGGCTGTTCGGTGCCGCGCCAGATCAATTACCTCGCGCGCGAATCCCTTTTCCGTTTTCCGATAGCTGGCTGGTATCTGCGACAATTGAGCGCGGTGGGGGTGGACCGGGATGGCGGCGGTGCCAAGGGATTGAAGATCATTCTCGACCGCTTGCTGCAAGGTGGAGGCATCACGCTATTCCCCGAGGGCACCCGCACCAGCGATGGCAAGCTACAGCCTGCGCGGTCCGGTGTGGGTCTCACGGTCATCAAGTCCGAGGCGCCCGTGGTGCCGGTGCGTATCTTCGGGGCCTTTGAAGCGTATGGACGGCATCTTACGATTCCACGCCCGAAGCAGATTGTGGTGAAGTACGGCAAGCCGATGATGTTCGAGACCTTGCGCGCCGAGGCGAAGACCTGCTCCAAGCCACGGCTGAAAGAGATCTACCAGGAAGTCGCCGACCAGCTCATGGCCGAGATCGCGAAGCTGGAACCGAAGGCGGATTGAACCGCGCTTGGGGCAGCAACAAAAATCTTCCCTCCGGTAGCCCATCCGTCACACTGTCTTCATGGGTAAATCGATGCGCGTCGGCGTTTATGCGGGCAGCTTTGATCCGCTGACCAATGGTCATCTCTGGATGATTGAAGAAGGTGTCAAAACTTTCGACAAACTCATCGTGGGCATTGGCGTGAATCCAGAGAAGCGCTACACGTTCAGCATCGAGGAACGTGTGGAGATGGTTCGCAAAGCAACGCGACAGCTCAAGAATCTCAAGGTGGAGGCTTTCGGTCATCAGTTCCTCATCATGTATGCGGAATCGTTGAAGGCCGGTTTCATTTTGCGCGGTATCCGGTCCGAGAGTGACTATGAGTTCGAACGTGTGATGCGGAATATCAACGGTGACCTGAACCGGAAGATCACGACCGTTTTTCTCATGCCGCCGCGCGGCATCGCGGAAATCAGCTCCAGCATGGTAAAAGGACTCATCGGCCCGACCGGTTGGGAGAAGATAGTGAAGGAATACGTGCCATCACCGGTTTATGACCGTCTGCTCCAGCGCTTCCATGAACGCCGCTCTGCATAAA
>CAZRGY010000194.1:0-7600 GCA_964599715.1 uncultured Verrucomicrobiota bacterium
CACTTTTCCGGTGGATATCCGCTACGTGGATAAACCGAGCTATACCAACCGGACACCTGTTTGGGAACAGGCAGCGGAAGTGTTCGCCAGTTTTGTAAATCGTGGTGGTGAAGGTGATGCGCTCATCTTCATGCCGGGCGGGTTTGAGATCGCACAGACGATCGAAGCCTTACGGCGCTTGCCCGAAGCCCGTGGGAGAATGCTTCTGCCATTGCACGGAGAACTGCCACCAAAGGAGCAAGACGCCGCTGTAGCTCGTCATCGCCAAGCAAAGGTCGTGGTGGCCACTAACGTGGCGGAAACCTCACTCACCATTGATGGCATCCGGCTGGTGATCGATAGCGGACTCGCTCGCATCCCCAAGTACGATCCGCATCGCGGTATCAACACCTTGCTCATCGAGCGCATCAGCCGCGCCGCCGCCGATCAACGCGCAGGCCGGGCAGGCCGCACGGCTTCGGGTGAATGCGTGAGGCTCTGGACGGAAGAGGAACACGCGAATCGCCCGACACAGGAACTGCCCGAGATCAAACGGCTGGACTTGGCAGAAGTCATTCTGACTTTGAAGGCAGCGGGAGTAGAAGATTTGGCCGCGTTCCGCTGGCTGGAGCCGCCAGACAAGGCCGCACTGGAGCATGCAGAAGCATTGCTACTGGATTTGGGCGCACTGGAAATCCCTCCCGAAAGCACAGCCACCAAAATCACAACACTAGGCCGCCGAATGCTGGCCTTTCCAATGCATCCACGTTACGCCCGCCTCTTGCTGGCAGCAGATGACTACGGCTGCGTACCTGAGGCAGCGCTCATCGCTGCCCTGACCCAAGGGCGTGACCTACTGCTGCGCAATCCGGAACGGGCAGTGGTTGAAGCACGTGAGGATTTGCTGGGAGCACAACCCGCGAGCGATTTCTTTCTGCTGATACGCGCCTGGCAACTGGCATCGCAGCAAGGCTTCCGTCCGGAAATCTGCCGCAAGTATGGACTGCATCACGCCACAGCACGACAAGTCGGGCCCTTGTGCGATAACTTCCTACGGATCGCCGAGCGTGAAGGATTGAATACGCAAACCAAGACCGCGACCGATGAGGTCTTGCAGAAATGCTTACTGGTGGCGTTCTCAGATCGGGTGGGACGCCGGCTCGATACCACCTCGCGCCGTTGCGAACTGGTCCATGGCCGTCGCGGGGAATTGGCCCGCGAAAGCGTAGTGCAGAGCAGCCCTTTGCTGGTAGCAGCCGAAGTGAGTGAAGTTGGCAGCCAAGGCGGCAACATAACCACCATTCTCTCGATGATCACGGCAGTCAATCCCGGCTGGCTACGCGAACTGTTCCCGCAAGACATCGCGGGCAAGCTGAACGTCTTCTTTGACAGCAACACAAAGCGCGTGGTAGCGGATGAATTACTCCAATTTCGCGGATTGGCCTTGGAGAAGCGACGCGTGGATCCTGCCCCTCAAGATGAAGCGGCCCGCTTGTTAGCCGCTGAAGTGATGGCCGGACGGGTTCAATTCGATGAATGGGATGAGAGCGTCGAGCAATGGATACTGCGCCTCAAACGCCTGAGTGAATGGTGCCCGGAGTTCGAACTGCCAGTCATCACAGATGCCGACCGCAAGGAACTCATCGAACAGTTGTGTTATGGGTGCTTCGGTTACAAAGACGTCCGGGCGGTTCCGGTGAAATCTGAAGTGAAGAGCTGGCTCAGCTCGCTACAGAACAGCATGTTGAACAAGCATGCACCTGAGCGGCTGGAATTCGCCAACGGGCGCAAACCCAAAGTCATCTATGTGGCGGATGGGCCACCGTATATCGAGGCGCGCATCCAAGAGATGTATGATGTGAACCAGACGCCCAAGATCGCGATGGGCCGCGTGCCGGTCTCCTGTCATATCCTCACGCCGGGCAGGAAACCGATCCAAGTGACGCAGGATATGCCACGTTTCTGGCAGGAGCATTATCCGCGCATCAAGTCAGAGCTGCAACGACGCTATCCCCGGCATGAATGGCGATAGCCGCCAGACTCATCATCACTATTCCCTGTTTTTCAAAACTATTTCCCACTAACCTTAGCACACAATGGACATCGCAACGGTCTTGAATGATGAAGCCCTGCGGCAGCAGGAGTTTCCAGTGACAAAAGAGAAGGCGTTCCTCGCCCATGCAGCGGTTTGTGCCCTGCCACAGCGCGTGGCCACGGCCATGCAGGACTACGCCACCCGTTGCACCCGGGGCGATCAGGAATCCATGGTTCCCGAAAATTTGATCAACGATACCCGCAAGCGGGCGGCTCAGTTGATCAACGCCAAGCCAGAGGAGATCGCACTGGTGGGACCGACTTCCCTCGCGCTCAGCCTCATCGCCAACGGCCTGAATTTCCGCAAGCACGATAACGTCCTCGTCTATTTCGATGACTATCCCTCTAACGTCTATCCCTGGATGACGCTGGCTGATCGCGGCGTGGAAGTCCGCTACTTGAACATCCGGGAACTGGGGCGTTTGCGCGTGACGGATATCATGGGACAGGTGGATGAGCAGACCAAGATGGTGGCCATCGCCTCATGCCACTTTCTCACAGGCTGGCGCGTGGAGCTGGAGGAACTTGGTCGCCAGTTGCGCAGCAAGAAAATCCTATTCTGCGTGGACGGCATCCAGACACTGGGCGCATTTCCCACCACGGTGGAGAATATCGATTTCCTGGCAGCAGATGCTCACAAGTGGCTGCTCGGCCCGTGCTCGGCCGGCATCATGTATGTGCGCAGGGAATTGCAGGACCGGCTCATGCCCACCATCTACGGCTGGCATAATGTCCGGAACCCGAATTTCGTGGCCCAAGAACAGATGGTGTTCCGCAATGACGCCCGCCGTTATGAAGCCGGCACAAATAATCTCATCGGCATCGCGGGTTTGAATGCAGCCTTGAAGCTCATTGAAGAGACCGGCGTGGAAAACATCGGACGCGAACTCCTGCGGAAGCGTTCTTATCTGGTGCCCAAGCTGAAGGAAAAGGGTTACACCGTTCTCTATGCTGATGCAGCCCCTCAAAACTGCAGCGGCATCGTCACCTTCCACAAGCCGGATACCGATCTGGCCGAACTGCAAAAAACGGCAGCAGATGCTGGGGTGCAGATCTCTTTGCGGACCGACCGGCAGGGCAAACAATACCTGCGCGTCTCCCCGCACTTCTATAACACGGACGCAGAACTCGACCGTCTGTTGGAAGTGCTTTAGTCAGAGGCTTAAAACAGCACCGTCCGTCGTTTGGGCATATCGACACCATCCACCACTTTGCAGCGGACCACGCTCAAGGCGCGACCGGTCTTTTCCTGAAAGCGCGTCCGCATGGCTTTCATGAACTCGTCGGTATGCAACCATGAAACCAGGTTTACCGTCATCGTGCCCCAATGTCCGCCCGTAGCCCGGGCACCGAGGCAAGTAGGGATACCTCGAGCCAACTCCACCAGGAGATCCTGATCGGGCGTTGTCGTGTGATAAAAATCACGGGCACTTTCATGGCTCTGGTAGAGATAGAAGCCGAGCTGCCCCAAGTCATCTTCTTGCAAAGCGCGGTCCGTGAAAGCCACCCGCGTATTTTCTCCCGCGACGTGATACGCGCACTGATGTTCACGCTCCGTGAGCAAAGCTTTATTCTTTGAGAGATAGCGCGGCTCGATGGACCGCAATGATTTTGCGAACAGTTTCTTTGCCGCTGATTCACAGAGCGACTTCAGCTCTGCCACATCACCACGTTTGGCATCGGAAGGACCGGCATCGCACAAAATGACACAGAACTCGCCAACCAAGGGTAACGCTGAGGAAGAAGCGTGCAGCAGGTCTACCTGCAGCGCATGGAATTCGCGACCCAGCAGAGCTGTCAAAGCCCCTACCAGCACATTACCCGCCTCAGGCGCAAAGGTGGCGACCGCCTCCTGGCATAACCGTGCAGTATAGAGCCGTTCTTTCGGAGTCTGCGGAGGAAGTTCGCCCGTGCGATCACGCTGGGGTGGTCGGGCACTGGATGTTTCCGTAAGTCGATATGGATACAAGGCCCGCATCATCAAGGCCGTGGCTACGGCCAGGCCAGAGCTGCTCCCCAGATCCATGCCGGGAGGAAAGGCAGAATGGAACGCGGCAGTAAAACCGCCAAAATGTACTCTCCGCTTACGCAAGCAGGCCAAAACCCCCTTAAAGGGATTGGCCCAAGGCGCTTCTGCGTCCGGCTGGAAATCACTGATCCAAAACCTTTCCCGGTGTTCTGGATGTAGGGATGATACGAACTCCACCCGCCCGTCATTCCGTGGAGCCGCGGACAGGGAGGAATACTGGTCCACCGCCAAGGAGAGCACCATGCCGCGGTTGAACTCATCACTGTTACCTAACAACTCGACAAAGCCCGGCACCCGGATGGTCCGAGGAGGCGTGTAGCCAAAGGCTCGCTTAAAAACGGTTTTAGCGTCGAGCGGTCGGTGCATGTCGGCACCATTATTTGAAGAGGTGATCGAACTTGGCGGCCAAGGCAAAATCTTTCTCCGTGAGCCCGCCATCAGAATGGGTCGTAAGACGCAGGGTAACCTTGTTCCACTGGATCTCGATATCCGGATGATGATCATCAGCGTCTGCCGCTTTGGCCACGGCATTCACGAACTTGATGGCAGCCTTGAAGTCTTTATTGGCGTAGGTGCGCCGGATGGCCGGGCCATCACGCTGCCAATCCGGGACTTTCACCAGCGCGTCTTTGATCTGGTCTGCCGTAAGCTTTGCCATAAGAGCATTGATGCCAGAGCATGCGGCGGTGGTCACGCCAAAAGGTAAACCCTCGTTGACTAAGGTGAAGGCCGCTCAAGAAAGATGAAGCCACTGGTCGTGTTCGTATAGGGCAGAAACAGTTCGGTCACCGGGAACTTGCCCATGATATTCGTCAGGGTAGTTGGTGTGAACGACGCGCCAGTGAACTTCTTTGCATCATAAATCACCCCGGCTTTCGCGGGCCAGCTCAGGCGCTGAAAATTCTGGTTCCACCGGGAGATATCGAGAGTGAAGGGCTCATCATTGGCCGTAGGGTTGGTGCCGCGAATCTGCTCCCGGGCATTCTGCCAGCCGTCGCTATCAGGATCGTCCTTGGGACCTTGGGCCAAGTTGCCAAAGTGGGTCGTCTCCCAGGCATCATCCAAGCCGTCGCCGTCACTATCGGTTATCGGGATGCCGTTGATGGTCAGTTCAGCATCCGTGAAAAGTCCGGTATCGCCACCTATCTCATCGGTCATCTGAATGACCCAACGGCCCTTGCTTGGTTCGTAAAAATTCTGCGTAGTATAGTAGGTCCATGCCGAAGGCCCTCCCCCGGCGCTGTTGTTCACTGCTTGCAAAATGCTCACCGTGCCGAAGGGGGAGATAAGCGTGATGCGCAGATCGGCCCGTATCGGATGATTGGCGCTGAGTTTCACACCCACATGTTCACAAACCATCTCATTCGTAACGATGAAGCTGACCGTAGCCTGCTGATTGGAGACAGCAACCGTGGCCGAAGCTTCGGCAACGAGATAGTTGCTCAAGGACAATCCAGCGACCCGACCGATGAACACTGCAGGGATCGGAGAAAAGTCATCTACGGACATATAAAGCGGTTCAGAGTTCGTCACATTGTCATAGACCACCGCGTAACGAGCGCCCGCCTCAGCCGCCCGCTTGATCTTGTTGGCAAAGGTATTGCGTTCGTCCGAAAAAGTTCCAGCCGGTCCCCGCTCGATCAAAGCAGCTTTGCCATGCAAGTCCACAGAGATGGTATTGGTGGCATAACCCACTGGCACCATCGGTACAGTTGCCAAAGGCTGGTCAGCCCGTGGTCCCAGATCTGTCGGATACGCCTGGATGCCCCCCGAGAACAAAGGCAGTTGATTGGGTCCACTAATAGTCAGCCGGGTGGCCAGTTCCGGGATCGGGACACCCCCCGCGTAACTGTAACCACTGGTCACAGTGTGCGGCGGCAGATTGGACCAACCTAAGGCCAGCTTCACCGCCACACTGGCATCAGGCACACCAAAGCCGACATTATCACTGGTGACAAATCCGGCGCCGTTGGTCTGCACGGCCGGATCGGCAAAGTCGTAATGCCGGGCGGACTGCACCAAGATATGCTGCACGTCTCGGAGATTAAGATCTGGATTGGCTGAGAGCATCAGAGCCACGATACCGCTGATCTGCGGTGCGGAACCTGATGTCCCGGTAAAACCGGCACTGCCAAAGGCGTAGTTATTCTGATCACCTAGAAAAGAGACTTGGTTGTAACCCTTGGTACCCGTCAAATCCGTGGTGAAAAGCGTAGGGAAACCCGTGTCTCCGCTCGGACCGCTCACCAATATGGGTGCGCCCCGGCTGCCATAGCTGGCCGCGCGCCCATCCAACCGGACCGCCCCTACGGCGATGGCATCGGGCACTGAAGCATATCCATCATCATTCACGTTACCCCGGGCGATACGATGATTACCCGCGGACCGGACGATAACGACACCATGACCACCCCGCCCCAGGGTCACTGCATCATTGATCATCAAGGCTTCCTGAAATGAAGGCGTGACCTGGATATTCGCCAAGCCGCCCCAACTGTGGTTCTGCACGGAGACTTTATCCGATGCGTAATTGAACATCTCTGCCAACTTTTCATCGGTGGCGATAGCTCCGCTGCCGTTGAAAATCACCCAGCCTGCAAGCTCAGCCAACGGAGCCAACCCGGCGACTCCTAAAGTGTTATCCGTGTCAGCCGTAATCAAACCTGCCACCGCCGTTCCATGACGGTTCGCATCCAGATTCATCGGGTTGCCATCTTCCGCATTGGTGTGAAAATTCTTATGCGGTGTGCCTGCCGTGCTTGTGCGGCCAGCAAGATCGGGATGTGATAATTCCACTCCTTCATCCGCCACGGCCACTATCACACCCGCACCCTTCGCCAGCGGCCATGCTGCCCGGATGTTGATATCTGCCCCGCCAGAATCCCCCTCGGCATCACGATTCTCCAGATGCCATTGATTGGGCATATAGGTGTCGTTGGAGCGTGGCGCATAAGGGCCGTTCAAAGTGAATGGCCGGCGGAAAACAGGCGTGCAAACCTCCACCTCGGGCAAAGCTGACAGACGGGCGGCCTCACGGGCGGAAGCCCAGGCATCCGGAGCCTCCAAGATAAAAGTCCGCTCATCATACTGACTGATTTTGACCAAGGGGCTTTTGGCCAACAGCCGGGAGTAATCCTCGGCTTTTGCCAGACGCAAAACCACACGTTTGGTTAACTCGATGCGATAGGACGGATTATTCTCCGGGTAGACTTCCAAGACCGAAGCCCCAAGGCTTTGAGGCCCAAGAGGTGAGGCATCCGTGAGATAGCGAACTTGGCGGGGTTCCCGGAATTCCCAATTCTCCGCTGCGTGAGCACCGGATAATCCACAGGCATACAGCACCGTGACGAGGCAACCTATGAGCCTCCAACCTATACGACTTTTCATTACGATAATAACGTCGCCTCGCTGGCTTTTCGCCCCATTTCAAGTGTGCGCAAAAAATGGACTGCCGGAAACCTAGCCTTTCCCCAAGCGTTTCGCCAGCGGTTATTTACG
>CAZRGY010000195.1:0-7567 GCA_964599715.1 uncultured Verrucomicrobiota bacterium
ACGATGGAAGTAAGCATCGTGGGCAGTGCTTTGAAAAACGCCCCATCCACTGCCTCAACCTCATGCCCATGCACAAATGATTCAAACCACGGCCACATCGGTGTTCCAAGAAACCCGATGAAAACGGCACAAACCGCCAGAATGACCAATGGCATCGTCATCACAGCAGGGCTCTCATGCGGGGTTGAAGCATCGTGACCATGCTTGGCCTCAGCCCGGTTCTTGCCGAAGAAAACGTAAGCCATCTGGCGCGTCATGTAGAAGGCCGTCAGCAATGCCCCCACCAGAACCATATAATAAGGGATCTCGGAAGGACCCCACTCATGAGCTTTGTGTAAAATTTCGTCCTTACTCCAGAAGCCGGCGAAAATTGGCACCCCCGAAAGCGCCATCATACCGACAAGATAAGTATAAAAAGTCCATGGCATGAACTTACGCAGCCCACCCATCTTGCGGATATCCTGCTCCTCATGACAACCATGGATGACCGAGCCTGAGCCAAGGAACAGCAGAGCTTTGAAGAACGCGTGCGTGATGAGATGGAACATGCCCACCGCCACGCCCCCTACTCCCAAGCCTACGAACATGTAGCCGAGCTGAGACACCGTGGAGTATGCGAGAATGCGTTTGATATCCGTCTGCGCCATAGCGATGAACGCCGCGAACAAAGCTGTGATGGCTCCGATCCAAGTCACCACTTGTAGTGCGGCGGTATCATTCGCAATGCCCTCAGGGGTCACTGCCAGCAGTGGATACACACGTGCCATCAGGAACACGCCCGCTGCCACCATTGTGGCTGCATGGATGAGCGCACTGACCGGCGTCGGACCTTCCATCGCATCCGGCAACCACACATGCAACGGCACCTGACCGCTCTTGCCGATGGCTCCACAGAAGAGCAGCAGAGAAATAGCTGTGCTGACTGCCATCCCGCCAAACGTCAACTGCCCCACCAAACTTGTTAAGGCGGATTGCTCCAGGCATCCCGCTCCGTTGTCATAACAAAGCAAGGTTCCCGTCTCGCGATAGAGCCAGAGCAATCCCAGGAACAAACCGATATCGCCGATGCGCGTAGTGATGAACGCCTTCTTGGCGGCGGCTGCTGCCGATGGTTTCTGATACCAGAAGCCGATCAACAGATAGGATGCCAACCCCACCACTTCCCAGCACATGAAGAGCAAGAGCAGGTTGTTTGCGATGACGAGTCCCAGCATCGCCGCCGCAAAGAGTGACAGGAAGCAGAAGAACCGCGTGTAGCGCTCGTCATGCGCCATGTAGCCAACACTGAAGATGAAGATGAGCGCTCCGACGAAAGTGACCATCATCAACATCATCGCGCTCAAGGGGTCCAACACCCAGCCGAGCTGCATTTGTGTCTCGCCATACTCGAGCCAGAGGAAATTGTGAACCTCAGGGACACCATGTAAACCGAGCGCGGCCATGAAGGCTTTCACTGAGAGCAGAAACGATCCAGCCATGCCCGCGATAGCTAACCCTGACGCCAGACTCTTTTGCCCCTTCCCGACAAAACTCGTCAGCACCGCTGCCAGGAGCGGCAGTGCGGGAATCAGCCAAAGGGTGGAGGCGGCGTTGCTCATTCCTTCTTCCCCTCCTCTGCCACATCCGTACTCCGATAGTGGCGGTAGAGTGCGATGATGAGTGCGAGCCCTACCGCTGCCTCAGCTGCTGCTATCGCGATGGAAAAGATGGCGAACATCACTCCCTGACTGCCATCCGGGTTCGGCGAGTAACGCCAAAAGGCGATGAAATTCAGATTGGCGGCGTTTAGCATCAGTTCGATACCCACCAACACCATGATGGCACTGCGCCGGATCAAAGCGCCCGCCAAGCCGATGCAAAACAACATCGCCGCCACGATAAGGTAATAATGCAGCGGTATCATCCGTGCTTGTCCTCCGCGGCTGGTTCAGACTCAGCAGACTTCGACCGGTCCGCTCCTTTGCGTTCTTCCATCGCGATCACCACCGCTCCAATCGTTGCCGCAGTCAGGAGCAGTCCGATGACTTCAAGTGGCAGCACGTAGCGAGTCATCAACTCTTCACCGATTTGGCGCACCGTCAAAGTAGGAGCAGCTATTTGCATGCGGTCAAAACGTCCGCTGGTCATCAATGCACTGAAGATGGTGCCGAAGGCGAGCAAGGCGATCCCAACCCCGACCACCTTACTGCGCAAGAGTCCCTGATGCGGTTCCACCGTCGCACTGCGTGTCAGCAACAAAGCAAACACGATGAGAATCGCCACTGCGCCCACATAGACGAGCAGTTGCACGAAAGCCACAAACTCAGCACTGAGCAACAGATACATCGCACCCAGTCCGGCAAACGTCACCACCAGCGCCAAGGCACAGTGTACCAGATGCCGCAGGGACATCACTGCCACCGCTCCACCGAGCGTGATCGTCGCTATGATGACAAAGGCCAGTTCCATCTCTGTTCAGTTTTCCGCATAACGATATTCCCGGGGAGCGACACCTCGTGCAGCCGTTAGCCCCCGGGCTAGCAAAACATATGCTGCCGCCAAAATCGCGGCACACACCGCCCAACGCAGCATCCCGGGCTCTAGGAAGCGCCAGATACCCGCCACCACGATGTTGATCAGCGTCAAGGGCAGCATGAATTTCCAAGCAAAGTTCATGAGTTGATCCTGTCGTAAACGTGGCAACGTCCCGCGCAGCCAGATGAACAGCACGATGAAGCACATCAACTTCGCAAAGAACCAGCACCAGGAAGGTATCCACTCCAGGAACGGTAGCGGCGCATGCCAGCCGCCCAGGAAGAGCGTGATGGCGAGCCCGCTGACCGCAAACAGCCCGAGGTATTCACCGAGAAAGAACAAAGCGAACTTAAAGCCTGAGTATTCTACAAAGTAACCGGCGATAATCTCCGATTCCCCTTCCGGAATATCAAACGGTGAACGATTAGACTCCGCCGTTGCCGCAGTCAGGAACAACAGAAAACCAGCAAAGCCCCATGGCGTGAACACATACCAATTCGGCAGCCAACCGTAGTAGCCCGCTTGCGCATCCACGATGGAAGTCGTGGAAAGTGATCCGACAGCCATGACCACGACGATGGCTGAAAGAATAAGCGGAATCTCGTAGCTGATCATCTGGCCGATGGCACGCATGGCACCTAGGAGAGAGTATTTGTTACGACTCGACCATCCGGCCATAAAGACAGCCAATTCTGTCGAGGCGCCGACCGCGAAGAAAAAGAGCAACCCGGCATCCAAGTCGATTGCCACCATGTTGCGCCCTACGGGCAGGACTGCATAAGACAAGATGACGGGGATGACGATCACGACGGGAGCCAGAAAGTGCACGACCTTGTCGGCCGCCCGCGGCACGACGTCCTCTTTGATGAGCGCTTTGATACCGTCAGCAACGGGTTGCAGAATGCCGAATGGCCCAACGCGGTTTGGTCCCATGCGGTTTTGGATGCGCCCCAGTCCTTTGCGCTCCAAGATCGTCGTCAACGCGAACAATCCCGGAAACACACTCAGAATAGGGAGGATGGAAAGCAGGATGGACACCAGGGGCTGCGCACCATCCGGAAACTTGCCGACGACGAAGGCTTTCGTCAGTACAAAGACCTGATCGGGGTCGTTGAGGATTGAATTGATCAGTTGGCCTATATCCATGCCGTAACCCTTATGCGCCCTTAGGTGGAGCAGTTGGTGGCTGCGCCTCCTTTGCCTTCGCTTCCGCCGCTGCTTTGGCTTTCGCTTCGGCATCCGCCTTGGCTTTGGCCGCCGCCGCTTCTTTCGTCTTCAAGCGCGACTCATCTATCGCCCCAGCTTCCTGTGGATGCATCTTGCCATAATACTCATTCGATTTTGCCAGCGTCATCTTGTTCAGCAGCAATCCGCCGAACCGGTCATCATTGGAAAGTTCATACTCTTGATCCATCTTGATGGCATCAAACGGGCAAACCTCTACGCAGATCTGGCAGCTCATGCAGACGGAAACATCAATGTCGAACGTAGCCGGATAGAACTGCATCTTGCCGACAAAGTCCGGCTTCTTGTCCTTGCTCTTCTCGATGTAGATGCACTTGGGCGGACATTCCTTCTCACAGATCTGGCAGGCCACACAGCGCAGTCCCGCTTGCGAATCATCGCCATCGAACACTAGGAAGGGAAACTGCCGCGCGTTTTCTTTTGGTGCGATACGCTGCTCCGGATACTCGACCGTCGTCAGACGATCTTTGGACACGTAGCTGCCGGCGAAGTTTCTCGCCGTCTCCACCATGCCTTTCAGTATGCCTTCTCCGAGCATCAAACAATTAGTTTCAAGTTATCTATCCACCTCACCGAGCACGATATCCACACTGCCAAGGATGATCACCACATCGGCCACCGTATGGCCGAGGCACATATCTTCCAACACGGTGAGATTCACAAAACTGGGCGGCCGCACGCGATAGCGATACGGATTCGGGCTGCCATCGCTGATGAGATAAAAACCCAATTCACCCTTTGGCGCTTCGATACGGCCATACGCCTCACCAGCCTTGGGCTTGAACCCACGCAACTTCGCCCGGGGATCCACCACCGGTCCGTCAGGAATGCTCTTTAACGCTTGTTGCAGGATGCCAAGTGATTCACGCATCTCCAGCAGACGCACCATCAGCCGGTCATAGACATCCCCATGATCACCCAGTGGCACGCGGAAAGTGAAACGGTCATAGATGCCGTATTTGTCCACCTTGCGGATATCGTAATTCACCCCGCTCGCCCTCAGCATTGGCCCGGTGATGCCGGCACTGACAGCCAGCTCCTTCGGCAACACACCGACGTTCTGACTGCGTGCCATCAAGATCTCATTCCCCATCAACAGACGCTCGTATTCGTCCAGAAAGCGCGGATATTCATCCACTACTTTTTGCGCCTGCTCCAGCCAGCCGGTTGGCAGATCGCAACGGCAACCGCCAAAGCGCATGTAATTGCACATCATGCGGGCACCGCTCAGGGACTCGAAGAGGTCGAGAATCTTCTCACGCTCACGAAAGGCATACATCAGCGGCGTGCCCAGAGCCCCCATGTCTTGCACGAGGAACCCCATCAGGCAGGTGTGATTCACCAGACGAGTCAATTCGGCAGTGATGACGCGAATGTATTCTGCGCGCTCCGGGACCTCCAATCCGGCCAACTTCTCGACCGACTTCGCGTAGGCCCAGTTGTTCGTCATCGTGCAAAAATAATCGAGCCGGTCCGTGTAAGGCATCGAGGCCAGATAACTCGCGCCCTCTCCGATCTTCTCGTGATTCCGATGCAGGTACCCGAACACGGGTTTGAGCTTCACCACCCGCTCACCGTCCAGCACCACATCCATGCGAAAGACGCCATGAGTGGACGGATGATGCGGCCCCATGGAGACCTCGAGCAACTCGCCCATATCGTCCTCAAACTGGCCGGACGATTTCGGGCGCACTTCGTAATTCTTCGGCGGCTCTGCGAGCGTTTCGGTGCTCATGGCTTCACCTCCGCCGGATAATGCGCTTTTGATTTGGCCAGCACCTCGTCATGGGGCGTCGGCTCGTATTCGTAATCATCCGGCTCCACGTAGTCCTTGCGCATCGGATGATCTTTGAATTCATCCCACATCAAGATGCGCCTCAAATCGGGGTGACCGGTGAAGACGATGCCATAGAGATCGTAGATCTCCCGCTCCTGAAATTCGCAACTGCGCCAAACCGGAGTCAACGAAGGCAACTCGACTTGATCCGTGCGGTTCTTCGTGCGGAAGCGGATCACCAAAGGCCCGTGCCGCAGCTCCATGGAGTATAGATGATACACCGTTTCCAAATAGCCGGGTGTCTTCACCACCTGCTCCACCTCTTTCTCCTCCCCATCGACGACCTGCTTGACCTTGGTTTTCTGCTCCGTGTCCAGCCAGTCTACGCCGGTGGCATTGGAGCAGTAATCAAAACGCAGCTCAGCATCATCGCGCAGGAAAGTTGCCACGGCGACACCATGGGCGGCATCCACCAGCAGCGAAGGCTGATTCGATGGCGAGTCGTTCGGCACCAGCGATACCAGCGCACCGGCTACGCCCGCTTCGATCTGCTGCTTTATGGACTCGAGGTCTTTCACAAATAAATCAGCCATTCCTTACCACTACCGCTGGCTCCCATACTTTTTCATTCTTCGAGGGAACCAGATCATGCTCACCAAACTGCGGCACCGGAAATTCGCTCGGCGCATCAGGGTCCAGATGCCTTGGCCGCGCCTTGCCGCTCATCTCCTGGGCGTCGATCTTGCGCTGCAAGGTCATGAACGCATGCAACAATGCTTCGGGTCTAGGCGGGCAACCCGGGATGTGCACATCAACGGGGATAAAACGGTCAATGCCTTTGAGCACATTGTAGCCTTGCTTGAAAGGTCCTCCAGAGATCGCGCACGCGCCCATCGCGATGACATACTTGGGCTCGGGCATCTGGTTGTAGAGGCGGACGACTTGGGGGGCCATCTTCTTGGTCACCGTGCCAGCCACGATCATCAGGTCTGCCTGACGGGGGGATGGACGGAATACTTCGGCGCCGAACCGGGCCAGATCATACCGTGCCATGGACGCCGCGATCATCTCGATGGCGCAACAGGCGAGCCCGAACTGCAGCGGCCACACCGAACTGCGGCGACCCCAGTTATAGATATCGCTCAGGGTGGTGGTGAACACCCCCTGTTTGCTTAATTCGTTGCGCAATCCCTCATCCATGCGTCATTTCCAGTTCAGGACCCCTTTCTTCCATGCCCAAACCAGTCCCTCCGCCAACAACAGGAGGAAGAACATGATGGCGATGAATGCACCCGCAGAAAGATGGGTAAAAGCCACGGCAAAAGGCAGCAAAAAGACCGTCTCCACATCAAAGATGAGGAACAGGATGCCGTAGAGGTAATACTCGGACTTGAACTGCACCCACGCATCCCCCTTGGACTCCAGACCGCACTCGTAGGTCGCATTCTTGTCCGGCCCGGGCTTGGGTGGCGAAAACTTCGTCGCCCAGAGCTTGGCGAGCGCAAGGGGTATGAGAGGGAAAACGACAGCTATCCCAAGTAGAACGGCCAGAAACAGATAAGGATGGTAAGCGACCGCCAACATCAGTTTACGCCTCAAGTGGAATACTGGGTGCAAGCTAACGGACGCACCGGCCACTCGTCAAGGAACTGGCGGCAAAATCGACCCCGATAATCAGTTGGCATGGGGATTATTCCGCCGCAGACCGACCGCATGCGCGATATCGTCAAACTCCTCATGGCTGACGGATTCCAGCGTCTTGCCACGGGCTTTGAGCTTCTCGTTGATCTTGATGGCCTTTTCGGTCATCTCCTCGTGAGTGTCCTTGCTCCCGCCTACGAGGGTAAAGTTATCCCCTTTGGTCACCCGCTTGTGACCATCATTGTCCAAACCCACGCCAAGCATCATCGCTTTGGCCTGACTTTTCTTTTTGGGCGCATTCGCCATGGGCTAAAAGTAAGGGTGAAGACCGAAAGTGCAAGGAACAATCGCCATGGTTCAATCCACCCGGCACGCCCTCTCGCTTCGGCT
>CAZRGY010000196.1:0-7558 GCA_964599715.1 uncultured Verrucomicrobiota bacterium
CGCCAGACCCAGCACACCGATGCCGAACACGCCTTGCGCCACGCCTTTGCCGGTCAGTTTCTCGAGCGAGCCTGCCAGTGAATTCGCATCCCGTTGCACCAGCATCGCCGCCAGTTGACGATCCGCCGCTGGCAAGCTAGCCACCTTGGCCGCAAACTCCTCTTTCGTTGCCGTGGCGACATCGAAGCCCGGTTCAGCGGCCAGACGCTTCTTCAAGTTGCCTTCGTAGCCGCCCTGCAACTGCTTCGTGATGGGCGTCACTTCACCTTCACCCAACAGACCCGGATCATACTTGCCGTGGAACTGGGAAGCCGCCGCGATGACCACGCATGAGGTGGCCAGCAGGAAGGGGATGAACAGGCCGGTCGAGAGATCGAAGGTGGCCAGCCCGCGGAAATTCTTGTCCCAGCCGCGCTTCAGCATGGAGTAGGGGAGCAGGAAGGTCATGTTGATGCCCACCGCCGTGGCGGCTGCCGTGATCATGTTATCCCGCTGCGTGGCGAGGATCATGCCCGACCAGTAATCCGGATTGCCGGAAGCCGCGATGAACGGCTTCAAGCCGTCCGCCGGTTCCCGCAACAGCGAGAGATTCGGGATGAAGTTCTTGAGAATCTCACTCCAAGGCAGGCCTTCCTGGCTGAACGTCATCGCGCCCACGACTCCGAAGAAGGACAAGACGACCACCGCCACCATGATTTTGAGGATCCAGTCGAAGATCTTCACCCCCTTACCACCCGCATCGTAGAACCAGATGATGGTGCCAGAGACCAGGAACAGGACGGCGGCGGCGACATGGCTGCCGAACTTGCCCATGAACGACCCTTCAGGCCCGGTGAACAGACCCAAGTTCTGCTGCAAAGCCGCCGTGCCCAGCGAGAATTGTGGCATGGCCCAGACCAGGTTCGCCATCATCGCGGCGATCAGCCAGCCCCAGCCCAATACCGGGTTGATATGTTTGTTGATGGCCCGGAAAGGCTTTTCACCCGTGGAGAGCGTCACGTACGCGATACACGAGAGCATGATGATGCCCAAAATCATCATCAGTGGCTGGAGCCACATGAATTGGTATCCGCCGATCACGCCCAGATACAACGAGCCCGCTAGCGAGCCGCCGCCAAGGGTGATGGCACTCTGCAACCATCCGGGGCCGGACAGTTTCACGTAAGTTTTCCAAACGGAGCTGCCGCCCTTTTTCTGGGCTTCCTGCAGCATCTGCCGCTCCTGTTCTACACGATCTTCTGAACTCATTGCTGATTGTCTCTTTCGCTTGTCTTAAACAACAGACGGCCGGGGCAGTCTGTTCGGAATGCGCCGACTATGCTGATAACCGCACCGGGGGAGAAGTCATTTCAGCCGCAAAATGCCAAAAATTGCCCTCCGGCCTGGCAAAACCCGTCTGCGATCGCGGATTTTGCCACTTGCACCGCCAAGGACCTCCAGTAAGTTGACCACGCAATTGTGACGGATCGTAACTGGTTTCAAATTGCTGTCCTGCTCTACGGGATCAGCATGGTTTACTCGGTGTTCCTCTGGCGGAAGGGTTTCCGTGAGGATAACCGGGTGAATTACTTTTTGTTGCTGGCCGCCTTTGCCGGGCACACCATCGCCCTGATGCAGCGCGGTTTCAGCTTCTCCCGCTGCCCGGTGACCAACCTCTATGAGGCCACCGTGTTCATCATCTGGACCATGGTCGCGTCCTATCTGGTCTTCGGTATCTGGTCGCGATTGCGATTCTTGGGCGCCTTCCTGTCACCGGTGTTCTTTTGCGTGAGCGTATTCGCCCTGATGCCGGCCTTGGACAATCACCATGGGCCAAACCCTGAATTCTTCGTGCCTGGCTGGCAGAACAGCTTGCATGCGGCCATGTTTGCCCTCGCTTACGCGGCCTTTGGCCTGAGCGCGGGAGCGGGCCTGATGTATCTCACGCAGGAGCACGACCTGAAGTTTCATAAGGCCCGCGCCATCCTTTCCCTGATGCCGCCCATCCAGCGGCTGGAAGTGGTCACTTGGCGGCTCATGCTGACGGGCTTTGGCCTGCTGACCGGTGCCTTGCTCATCAGCATGTCCTATCTGAACAAAACCCAGGGCTCCTATTGGTCGGACGATCCCAAGGTCCTCTGGTCCTTCCTCGTCTGGGGCCTCTATTTTGGCCTGATGGTTATGCGCTGGCGGATGGAGCAGGGGGGCAGGAAGTTTGCCTGGGGTGCGGTGGCGGGATTCGCGTTCGTGTTGCTGACCTTCTGGGGCACGAATCTGCTCTCGCCGATACATAATCCATGAGCGTCGTCGTCATAGGTCTGAATCATCATTCCTCGCAAGTCGAGCTGCGTGAGCGGTTCGCCTTCCCCGAGGCTTTGATTCCGGAGGCGCTCCAGCAGATGCGTGATGCCGGTCTGGCGAATGAAGCCGTTATCCTCTCTACCTGCAATCGCGTAGAACTTTACGTCGTGACGCCCCAGGCGGAGAAGGAGTCCTTCAAGGCATTGAAAGAATTCCTCAAGACCCATCGTCAGTTCGAGGGCGAATTGAACGAGGAAGTCTATGCCCTTGGTGAACCGCAGAGTCTCGAACATCTCTTCAAGGTGGCAAGCGGTCTCGATTCCATGCTTTTGGGTGAGACGGAAATCTTGGGCCAGTTGAAGAAAGCCTACGATATCGCCTTGCAGAGCAAGCAGACGGGTGGCCGGCTCAACAAGATTTTCCAGAAGGCTTTCAACGTCGCCAAATACATCCGCACGCATACGAATATCCAGCGCGGCAGTGTGTCCGTCGGTTCCGCCGCCGTGGAGTTGGCGGAAAAGATTTTCAGCACCCTGAGCGACCGCAACGTGATGGTCATCGGGGCGGGGGATACCAGCGAAAAGACTGCTCGCTCCCTGATGAGCCGTGGCGCCAAGAGCGTGATCGTCTCCAACCGTTCCTATGATCGCGCGGAGGCTTTGGCGAAGGAGTTGAACGGCCGCGCAGTTCACTTTGATGACTGGGCCAGCGAGTTTGCGAATGTCGATATCGTCATCAGCAGCACTTCGGCTCCGCATTATGTGCTGGACCGCAAGAAGCTCACCCCGTTGATGGCCCTGCGCCACAACCGCCCGCTGCTGCTCATCGATATCGCGGTGCCGCGTGACATCGAGCCCGAGGTGAACTTCATGGAGAATGTTTACCTCTACAACATCGATGACCTGCAGGCCATCGCGGAGGATTATCTCAAACAGCGCCGTGAGGAGATCGCCCGTTGTGAAGTCATCATCCGCGACAAGATCAAGGAACTGTTGAACAGCGGTCCGCCCCGGCAGCAATCACAAGACGGCCGCTTTGGTTTTGGCCAGGAGAGCAGCACTTAAAACATGTCTTCGAAACCTTTTATCATCGCCACCCGCGGCAGTGCCTTGGCGCTGGCCCAAGCCTATCAGATCCAAGGCCTTTGCCGGGCGGCTTTCCCCTCTGAATCGTTTCAGATCAACATCATCAAGACCACGGGTGACAAGCTCCAGACCGCCTCCATGGCGAATCCCGATGCCTCGCTGCCCAAGGGATTGTTCACCAAGGAACTGGAAGTCGCCCTGCTTAATGGCGAGGCAGATCTCGCCGTGCACAGCCTGAAAGATTTGCCCACGGAATTGCCTGCAGGCTTGGAACTCGGCGCTGTGACGAAGCGGGAAGATGTCCGTGATGTGATGGTGTTCAAGCCGAGCGCCGCAGGTGAAAAATCCTCCATCATTCCCGAATTGCCAATGGGGGCGACCGTCGCCACCAGCAGCACCCGTCGCAAGGCGCAGTTGCTGCATCATCGTCCTGACCTCAAGATCGTGGAGATCCGTGGTAACGTCGGCACCCGTCTGCGCAAGCTGTATGAGAGCCCCAGCCTATCCGCGACCGTTCTTGCCGCCGCCGGTATGAACCGCCTTGGTTTCAAGGTGCTGCCCGATGGCACGCTCGAAGGCGTGGAAGTGCCTGCTGGATTGCGCGCCCGTCCCTTGACCCTGGAAGAGATGCTGCCCTGTGTGGGACAGGCCGCCATCGGCTTGGAGATCCGGCAGAATGATGAGCGTCTGCTAAACGTCTGCGCCGCCTTGAATCATTTGCCCACTTGGTATGCCATCACCGCCGAGCGGTCGTTCCTGCGCGCCATGGGTGGTGGTTGCCACAGCCCCGTAGGAGCTTGGGCCGAGGCGAAAGGGGAACTGCTCGAAATGAGCGTGAACTCCTTCCGGAACGACAGTTTCGGTGAAGCCCGGGACGCCATGAATGTGCAGGCCGCTGAACAGCTTGGCCAAGCGCTGGCAGAGAAGCTGAAGGTTTAAGGAGCCAGCAGCCGGTAAAACCGCTGGGGCTTGCCGGCGGAGGTTTCATCGAGAAATATTTCCGCGGCTGTACTGCTGGTGAAGGAGCCGATTTCCGTCCACGTTTTCAGGTTTTCGGAAGCTTCCACTATAAACGTCTTGCCCGGCTCCAACAGGAACGTCAGGGAAAAATTGCCATCGTCATTCCGGCTGAGGCTGACAGGCTGGAGCGGTTTGGCTCGGCCGGTACGTTGTGCATCATGGCGATACTGCGGCCACGGGGAGTCCACCGGCGGAGCCGTGCCGACGAAAGCCAGCAGATAGCGGCTATCCACAAGTTGGTAAACCGTTCCGTCAGCACCGATTGTGGGAGGGGAAGAGATCCCTCGTGCGATGTCGTAACTCCAAATGACGTTACCATTGGCCGAGTTGATCGTGTATAGCACACTGCCACGGGCCATATAGAGGGTTCCGTCTGCCGCCAAAGCAGGGCTATAAGTGATGGGGTACGAGTAATCGGTTTGCCAGCGGATACCACCCAGCGGGTCCAAAGAGATCAGCTTGCCGCCGGAACCAACATAGATGTTATTTTGACGATCAATCACTGCCGGGGTGAATATGCCGGGACCGGAGGCGGTCCACTTGACGGTTCCATCAGGAGAGATCACCCTGAGCTCATGGGTGGTAAGCGCTGCGTCTTCCTGATAAGTGCTCACGCCCACGCAGATTGAGCCATCCGCGCAGATGGCGAGCGCGGAGAAATTGACGTTCGCCTCGCTTAACTTCCATCTGAGCGCGCCATATCTGTCGAACGCATAAAACAAACCGGTGAACGGTTGGAAGCTGGTGCCGGAAGGCGTGATGGTATGAGTAGGGCTGACTTTCGTTTTGGCGCAATAAATCCCTCCGTCCGGAGCGATCAATGGTATCTCGAAAGAGTGTGCATTGAGGTTTGTGATAATCTGGGAGGCGTTCGTAAAACTTACTTTGAGCAACCCAAACTTGTAGGGGGGGTGTGGACCGCTTGGGAGGTTGCCGTAGGCGGCGTCGATGCTGATGAGGGCGGTGTCATCCGCCGTCAACGCGCAGCCAATGCCATTCGTGTAAGCCAGCCAGGGCGTGCCGTCAGGATTGATGCCTTGGACAAATTGCGCGATGTTTGTCACCACCGAGCCGGTATGGTTATACTGTGGGGCTGTGCCTGTGGCCAGGATCCGGCCATCCTTGCGGATCACCGGAGACAGACCGGCACCTTCATATCGCCATTTTAATTGGCCGGTGGGATCAAGTGCGATCAATTGATTGGTCGTGGAGGGGACATAGAAGGTTCCACCTCCGGGCGGGGATACCCCATAAAACTCAATGAATAGCTGCCCAAGATAGACGGTCCCATCCTGCGCCACGGCGAAATCAGACGCGTAGAACGTCTCAGTTGCATAAGCCCATTTCACACCACCCGGAGTCGCCTGAGCGGGGGACTTCAAGGTGATAGTGAGCAGCAACAGGATGCTGATCCTCCTAAGGGACTTCATAGTGTCTACCCGTTATGCTAAAGCGGTAAGGAGGCTCGGACAAGCTCAAAGCCTATGGGAGCACCAGCCGGTAGAATCGCTGTGGCTTGTCGGCGGAGGTTTCATCGAGAAATGTTTCCGCCGCTCCGCTGCTGGTGAACGAGCCGATTTCCGTCCATGTTTCCAGATTGTCCGAGGCTTCCACTTTGTAAGCGCGGCCCGGTTCCAGATTTAGCATGAGCGAGAACTTTCCATCCTCCATCCGGCTGACTCCGCTGGTGCTGGCTTGCGTGGCACGGCTGGTGCGCTGGGCATCGTGGCGGTCTTGCGGCCAAGGGGCGTTAGCGGGCGGGGCAGTGCCCTCGAGGGCGATGAGTTTGGAATCGTTAAAAATATATACTGTGCCGTCAGAGGCGACAGTGGGAGCCAGTGCTATTTTAACTTCTGTCTGGTATGACCATAACACCGCACCATTTTCAATGCCCACAAAGTGTCTTCGGTCACAGCATAAATAGTCCCATCAGATGCGATGGCAGGCGAGAATTTGAATTCGCCCGGCGCTGTGTAGACCCATCGTTCGGAGCCGTTCTTATCCAATGCGAACAGATTGTTGCCGCACCCTACATAAAGGTTATTCCCAGCACCTATGGCAGGAGCGCCAAACGAAGCCGGGCCCGTTTTCCTCCATACCTCCTGCTTGAGGTCCGCAGTCATGCATCGGAAGGTTTCTTCATAGGTGACCGTGTGTGGAGAGGGCAAATAGGCCTGACGGCAGCCAAAGAAAACATGGCCACCGTTGCCCATGGCTGGAATGGAGTAAATGGACCTTTCCTCAGTTAGCACACGTTTTAGTTCGCCATTTGGTGAAAGTGAGAAAAGTGTATTGGACGAGTATATGGTCGGGTAAGAGGTGCCGCTGGGTGTGGCTGTATCGCGAGCCGCCCATCCTATGGCGTAGATCGTTCCGTCGGGACCGATCACGGGATGGTTTGCAAGGTAAACGAGCGGTTGAGAAACCCATCCTCCGCTGCTGGCAAGGCGCGTGATACTGTTCGTTGCTTGCGGGTTGCCATCGATACTGCGGTTAATGGCCACGATACTGTTATCTGCAGATATGGCTACCCTTCCGCCATTGATCTGGGGAAGCCAGATATTTCCCTCAGACTGGATACCCACCAAGTTGGTCAGGTTGAGTCCGGGTGGAAAATAGTAGCCGGAAGGAATCTGGATGCCATCGGTGTTGACCGCACTATAAGACACCACCACGTTTCCCTCGGAAGTTACAGCCAGATTCTGGCCCACGCCCGGTTTATCCCATTTTATGTCCCCGTTGGGATTTAGGGCGTAAAGGTGGTTGGTGGCGTAGTAATAACTGATATTAGTGATCGGGCCAGTCGGCAGCTGGGTGATTATGCTGGTAACGAGCGGAGCATGGCCTGCCAGATAGATTGTTCCATCAGGCCCGAGAGCCAGATCAGTTAGATTTCTGCCTCCGGAAAAAATCCACTTCACATCACCCGGAGCCGCAAGGGCTGCGGGCCTTAAGATGACGGTGAGCAGCAATAGGATGCTGATCCTCCAAAGGAACTTCATATCTTGCCATGTTTCTTAGCCGATTCATGGAGCGGTGCGCAACCCATCTTTTCCTGAGTCAAAGTGATTGGAACATCGCTTGCCGTGCGAGCCTCAAATCCCTAGAGTCCTCGGCTTCATGAGTTCGATTGGCACAGTTTATTTGGTTGGCGCAGGTCCGGGTGATGCCGG
>CAZRGY010000197.1:0-7556 GCA_964599715.1 uncultured Verrucomicrobiota bacterium
TCCCTGCCGAAGTATGCCGAATATGTCTCTGAATTTTTCGCCGGCGAGATCGCGCAAGGGACAGTGAATGTATCGGGACAGTATGGTTTCTCGTTGGCGGGCAAGAATCCGGCAGTGACCCTGACCAACGGTTTGGTGCAGGTGCGGAATCTCAAGGTGACAGCAAAGGAGGAGACATTGGTGACTTTGCCGACGGTAGATGTGCGATCGATCGTGGCCTCGCTGGAAGACAAGTCTATCCGGGTAGGGGAATTGGCCACCAGTGGCATGGAGGCTAAAGTGGTGCGCGAGAAGGATGGCAGCATCAATCTGCTGAACCTCATCAAGCCGCAGCCGGTGACGACGAATGAGGTGGTCAAGATCACAACGAACGACACGAATGCGCCGGTGCCATGGAAGGTGGCATTGGATTCACTGAAGGTGACGGATTACAGCGTGAGCGTTGAGGACCGGACATTGACGAAGCCGGGCAAGCTCAAAGTGGATCAGGTAGCCGTGCAGGTAGATGGTTTTCAACTCACAACCAATGCGACCTTGGCGACGAAAATCTCAGCGCGTCTGAACGAAGCCGGAACGGTGGAGGTATCCGGTCCCGTGCGTGTGTTTCCGCCAGATGGTGAGCTGACGATCGCGCTCAAGGAAATGGATCTGCGGCCATTCCAGCCGTTTTCGGCTCCTTTCGTGAATGTGGCCATCCGCAGCGGCTTGCTCTCCACCTCAGGAAAAGCGCTATTCTCGTTGCCACCTGGAGGGGTTCCCAAGCTGCAGTTCAAGGGTGATGTTGAGTTGACCAAGTTCGACACCGCTGATGGGACTGAATTTCAGGATTTCGTGAAGTGGGAGACACTGGCGATCAGCGGAATCCAGCTCCAATCCGAGCCGCAAGACCTGCAAGTGCAGGAGGTAAGGCTAAAGGGTTTGCAGACGAGTCTGATCATCGGGACGAACATGCAGTCAAATATCCAAACGGTCCTCATGTCGAAACCAGCGGGCACGAATGATACGGCTCAGGTGGTCACGAACGAGACAGTCACGGCCAGTGTTCCCGCTGCCAGCACCAATGTGGTGCCGGTGAAGCTCACGAAGCTGGTTCTGGAAGATGCCTCGCTCAAGTATGTCGATAATTCCATCCAGCCACATTGTAATTTTGCGGTGCAGAAATTTGATGTGAGTGTGGATGGCTTATCCACCATCGGGGAAGAACCGGCGACGGTATCTATCAGCGGACGGGTGGATGAGCTAGCACCGTTCTCGGTCACGGGCAAGGTGCGTCCGGTTTTGGGCGATCTCCTGTTGGATCTGGTGGTCAGCAATCGCAACACCGACCTGACGGCATTTTCGCCATACATGGAGAAGTTCGGCGGCTATCCGATCGTGAAGGGCAAGGTAAGTGTGATGCTGAAGTATGACATCAAGGGGATGGCGCTCAAATCGGAGAACGGAGTCGTGGTGGATCAGTTTACCTTGGGGGCCAAGAATAACAGCCCTGATGCGATCAAGCTGCCTTTGAAATTGGGTGTGGCGTTGCTGAAGGACCGGAATGGGAAGATCGAGCTGGACCTGCCGGTGAGCGGACGGTTGGATGATCCGAAGTTCCGCGTGTTTCCGGTGGTCATCAAAGTGTTGGTGAACTTGGTGACTAAGGCCGTGGCGTCACCCTTTGCACTGCTAGGCAAATTGGTGGGTGGCGGTGAGGAGATGAGCTATGTGGCTTTTGAACCGGGCTCGGGCGAGATCACGGCGGCTGAGCAGGACAAGATGCAAAAGCTGGCGAAGGCTCTTTACGAACGTCCGGGGCTGAATCTGGAGATCGCTGGGGCGGTGGACCCAAAAGCTGATGGTGCGGCCCTGATGAAGCTGAAGTTCGAACGGCAATTGAAGACGATCAAACTTAAGGAGATCGCCGCTACGGGCGTCACACCGCCAGCGATCACTGAATTGAACTTGGAACCGGCTGAGCGGGAGCGTTTGCTCAAGGTGGCCTATGAAGAGGCGTTTGGTCCCTTGCCGATGGTCACCAATGTGGTGGAAGTGGCATTGCAACCTGGTGTGGTCACAAATGGGCCCGCGCCCACTGTGACCACAAATGTCGTGGCTGAAGTCAAACCAGTCGAGAAAGCGGAAGCGAAGCCGGAAACGAAAGCCAAGAAGCGGCGGCCGACAGGGCAATTACAAGGGGCAGCAGCGCAGATGGCTTTCGCGGAACGGAAACTTAAGAAAGCTGAGAAAGCCAAGCCGGAAGCAAGTCAGCCTGTGCCTGATACGGCGGATATGGCCAAGGCGGAAGAGACTCCGGCAACGCAACCTAAGCCGGTGGAGACGGTGGCAGAAACTTCAGCGCCTGCAGCAGTGACTGTCGTGCCCGCCATCACTCCAGCCGAGATGGAAGCCAAGTTGCTCGCGCAAGTGAAGGTTGAGGAGAATGAACTGCGAGACCTCATGCAGCAGCGTGCGCAGAGCGTACAGGCTTTTCTGTTGAAGACGGAGAAGGTCACCGTTGAGCGCCTGTTCATCATCACGCCGAAGCCGGTGGATGAGACATATCGCGGTGAGAGCAAGGTGAACTTGCTGCTGAACTGACAAGGCCCGTTCGGCGATTCTATCAAATAGCCGGTTTGGACCGACATACCTTTAATTCGACCAGCCCGGCGATCCCGTAGCCGCCAAAAGCCGCGGCCATCGAGATAAGAAACGGGTAGGGCGATTCGTAGTAAGTGCCCATGATGTAAACGAGCAGTCCGCCGCCCAAGGCGGTCAGCGCCGCTGCCGATCCGCCAAACCGGGAGAACAATGCCATCACCATGATGGCAAAAACGCCCGTGCTGCCGAGCGCCGAGGCTTCGTGGACGAGTTCAAAAACGGATTCCGCTCCGATCGCCAACCAGGCTGCGATCAGGCCGCAGATGACAACCATGATACGGGCGGAAAGGATTTTGCTGCTCTCCTCGATATCCGAAGGCAGCAAGGGGACGATAAAATTGTGTGAGAAGAGAGCCGAGGCCGAGAGCAGGGTGGAATCCACCGTGGAGAGAATGGCGGATACGAGCGCGCCCATGAAGATGATGTAGAGCAGAGTGGGGAGATGTTCTTTGGCCAGCAGTGGCAGCACGTGTTCGGAGTTTTCGATGCCGGGCATGAGCTTGTAAGCGAGCAAGCCGAGGACGGCGGGGATCAGGCCGACCAAGATGTAGATGCCACCGCCGAGCAGGGCGGACTTGCGGGCAATCTCAGGCGTGCGAGCGGCCAGTACCCGGCCAATCAGTTCCTGAGCGACCACGGAGCCGCAGATAGGAACCATCCATAGCTCCAGCATATCCAGCAAGCTGCCTTCGTTGTGAAAGGGGTTGAGACGTTCGGGCTCGATCTCCTGAATGGTAGCTGCCAGATCTGGTGTCCGGACAATCACGGTGACGAAAACGATGATGAGGCTGACGATGATGACGACGCCTTGCACGAGGTCTGTCATCACATCGGCCTTGAGACCGCCGGAGACGGTGTAAGTGATGGCGACGGCAGTGGCGATCAGGATGGCAATCTCCACACTCACGGCGGAATTCGAGACGCTCTTGATGACTTCCCCAAAAGCCCGAACCTGCGCGGCTGCCCAGATGACCGAGGTGGGCGCGATGAGCAATACGGAGGCGCGTTCAACCACGATGCCGTAACGCTGGCGGAACAGATCGATGAGCGTGGTGAGCTTGCGCCGCCAAAGCGGAATCGCAAAGACCGCCCCGAGAAACAGGATACAGAGCCCGTAACCGAACGGGTCAATGGCGCCACCGGAGAAGCCTTCCTCGTAGAACATGCCGGCGGCACTGATGCAGGTCTCGGCACCGAACCAGGTGGCGAATATGCTGAAAGTGGCGAGGCCAACCCCAAGGCTTCTGCCGGCCAGGAGATAATCTTCCTCGCTCTCGATATTGCGTGAAACCAGCAGGCCGATGATCAGCTGGATCACGATGTAAACCAGCACCCCGATGAGTATCCAGTTCATGGCGCGCGACATCACGGCAAACTGCCGGTTATGTCAATACGCAGTTCGAGATTTGGTGATGCTTTTTTTGTAATGCCCCAAGGCTCTTGAGCAGATGTGAGGGTTGCTCAGGCCAGCAGATCTTTTACGACATGGCCGTGCACATCCGTGAGCCGGAAAAGACGGCCTTGATGCTGGTAAGTCAACCGCTCGTGATCGAAACCCAGCAGGTGCAGGATGGTGGCTTGCAGATCGTGAGTGTGGACCGGTTTTTCCACCACATTAAATCCCAATTCATCCGTGGCTCCGTGCGTGATGCCGGGTTTGGCCCCGCCGCCTGCCATCCACATGGTGTATGCTTGGGGATGATGGTCGCGGCCCAAGCTGCGGCCCAGTGCCGGATTAGTCTCCACCATCGGTGTGCGGCCGAACTCACCGCCCCAGATGACAAGTGTGTCATCCAACAGGCCACGTTCTTTCAGATCCATCACCAGCGCGGCAGAGGCTTGATCGGTCGCCTTGGCATTCCGTGTGTGATTCCCCACGACGTCGCTGTGGGCATCCCAGCCTTCGTGATAGATGTTCACGAAACGCACGCCGCGCTCGATCATGCGACGGGCCAGCAGACAGGCGCGGGCGAAGGAGGGTTTGTCCGGATCGCAGCCATAGCGTTCGAGCGTCGCCTTGCTCTCACTCTTCAAGTCCATCAACTCGGGCGCGGATGTTTGCAGGCGGAAGGCCATCTCATACGCCGCCATGCGTGTGGCGATCTCAGGATCGCCCGCTGCGCCAAGACGTTTACGATTCAATTCGGCGACGAGGTCGAGTGAGTCACGTTGCAACTTCGCATCCACGCCTTTGGGACTCGACACATTCAGGATGGGATCGCCTTCGTTGCGGAAGCGCACGCCGGTATAGACCGTGGGCAGGAAGCCGCTCGACCAGTTCGCCGAGCCGCCGCTGATGCCGCTGCCGGTGGACATGACGACATACGCCGGCAAATCTTGGCTCTCCGAGCCCAAGCCGTAGGTGACCCACGAACCCAAGCTGGGACGGCCCGGCTGGGAGAAACCGGTATTGAAAAATATCTGGGCGGGGGCGTGGTTGAACTGGTCCGTGTGCACGGATTTCACCAGACAGATATCGTCCACGATCTTCGACAGATGTGGCAGGGCCTCGGAAATCTCGGCGCCGGATTGACCGTGTTTGGCGAATTTGAAACGCGGAGCCATCACCGCCGCGTCCGGTCGGATGAAGGCGTAGCGTTGCCCACCGATGACTTCAGGCGGGATCGGTTTGCCCTCGTATTCCACGAGCTTCGGTTTGTAATCGAAGAGGTCAAGCTGGCTGGGCGCTCCGGCCATGAAGAGGTGGATGACCCGTTTGGCTTTCGGTTTGAAATGCGGCTGCTTCGGGGCGAGCGTATTTTCGGCGAGGGGAGCTGCGCCAGCATTGCGCGCGAAAGCGTCGGTAAGCAGCCCGGCCAAGGCCAGCTTGCCCAAGCCGATGCCGCATTCCTTGAAGAACCACCGGCGTGAGGCCAGCTCCGGGTGTTCGTTCCGCAGTAAGTAAGATTGGCAATTCATGGCTTTAGCTCTTGGTGACCATCTCGTCCAGATTCAGCAACGCCCGCGCTACGATCGACCACGCGGCTTGTTCCACCGTTCCGTCTTTGTTCCCGCTCAATTCAGCTGCATCCAGTTCTTTGGACTTCAAGCGCGCGCTTTGCGTTTCATAAAACTTTTTCAAGCTCGCCAACTCATCTTTCGTGGCGGGGCGGGTGAGGCATTGCTGGAACAGCTTTTGGAGTTTTGTCTCCACGGTGCCGTCTTGTTTCGCCCACTGGCGTCCAAGTTTCTGAGCCGCTTCCATGAACACCACATCGTTCAGCAGGGTGAGTGCTTGCAACGGGGTGTTCGAGACGTCGCGTTTGGCCACGCAGGCTTCGCCGCTCGGGGCGTCGAAGGTGTTGAACATGGCGAAAGGTGCGGTGCGTTTCGTGAAGGTGTAGAGGCCGCGACGGTAGCGGTCTTCGCCTTCGCTCGTCTTCCACGCCAGCTTGCCGTAAGTGCCCTCGGAGGTGACTCCGGCGGGTTGAGGAGGATACACACTCGGGCCGCCCAGCTTGTCAGTGAGCAGGCCGGAGACTTTCAAGGCGGTATCGCGGATCAGCTCGGCTTCCAGGCGCACGCGTGGGCCGCGGGCGAGTAAGCGGTTCTCCGGATCGGTAGCCAGCAATTGCGGAGTCACGGTGGAATCCTGCCGATAGGTCGCACTCGTGACGATGAGGCGGTGCAGCTTTTTCATGGACCAGCCTTGTTTCATGAACTCCACCGCCAGCCAGTCCAGCAACTTTGGATTGCTCGGCAGCTCGCCTTGGAAACCAAAGTCTCCCGTGGTGCGGACCAGACCGGTGCCGAAGAAGGCGGCCCATTGGCGATTCACGGTCACGCGGGCGGTGAGCGGATTCTCGGGAGACACCAGCCACTTCGCGAAGCCCAAGCGGTTCTTGGGCGCATCGGCGGGCAGGGGATTGAGGAAGTCGAACACGCCGGGTTTCACTTCCTCTTTCACTTGTAGGAACTCGCCCCGGTGATGGCGGTGGGTGACGCGCGGATTTTCCGATGGCCGCTCGTGCATCACCAAGGTGGTGGGGAAGGATGGTTCGTTCCGTTTCAGTTTCGCGATCTCGGCCTGTTCTTTGGCGAGTTCGGGGGTGTTCATCAGGAACGCCGCCTGCAAGGCTGCCCGTTCGCTCTTCGTCAATTGCGCCTCTGGTTTCGCCAGCAAACTTTCCGTGGCTTCGTCCAAATCTCTCGCGACGGCGCTCGCTTTGTCGGTGGTCGCGGCCAAACGGAAACGTCCTAGGGGGGAGGCGTAATGTTTCTCGAAGAGCAGCTTGATCTTCACCTCGCCTGCTTTTGCCAATGGCTCGGCCAGATTGAAGACTGCCGTGCTGCGCTCGCCTTGACGGCCACTGACTTGCCAGCCGGATTGGGCATCGCCGTCGATGCAGTTCATCGCTACCGCAGTGCCGCCGCCGATGCCGAGCTTGCCGTAGCTCTGTGAGGCCGTGGCGAACTTGATCGGTTTTCCATTCGCTTCGGCGTTGAACTCGCTCAGGAAGAAGTCACCTTTGGTGCCTTCGTAGAAGGTGGCGCCCGGTCCGTGGGCAGGGAGGCGGTCGTCCGGTAAGGCCTCGAGCCGCAGGGCGGTGGTACCTGCTGGAGCTTTCACAGTGAGTTCATAGGTGTCGCTCTTGGATTGATCGCCAGAGGCGAAGACCGAATTGTCCGGTTGCACGGCGAGGTAAGCCAGATTCGCTTTGAGCTGGGTGGGCTTCAGGATTTGCCACGCCACGTTGCGCGCTTGCTCCGCTTTCAGCCAAGCCGCGAAAGCCGTATCGATCGCCTCCTGACGCCGGACCTCAACGGGCCGGTTATCCTGGATCGGATGGCCCACGCCGAAGCGCGCCTTACCGATGGTATGCTGCTTGCCGAAGTTCTGCTCCAGCCTGACCAGCAAGACGGTGCCGCCGGGAAAACCGACCGGTTTCTCTAAGTGGAAGGTAGCCGAGCGATGC
>CAZRGY010000198.1:0-7540 GCA_964599715.1 uncultured Verrucomicrobiota bacterium
GACGACAATCCTCCCTTGGAAAGGATTATCAAGTGGTTGAAGTATGCTCTTTTTTGTCAAAAGTACCAACCTAAAACTCACCCTTTGGTTCAACTATTTGTTATCTGAGAGCGACATTTTGGCGTCGTTTTTCGCGGAACATCTTAACATGCATGATTATCCGTCGATTGACGCAAGCCTCCGCATGAATTAGATATCTTTCATGATGCCCATCGCCCGACATCTTTCTTTCTCCACGTTGGTCTCCACCTTTTCCGGATTGCTCTCCTTTGGTGCCATCGCCGAGGAAGGCGATTGGAACCGCTGGCGCGGACCGAATCACAACGGCATCGCGGCGACGAACAAATTGAGTGCCGCTTTTCCCGTTGCCGCGCCGAAAGTGTTGTGGAAGGCGCAGATCGGTGTGGGCTTCTCCTCTGTGGCCATCAGCGATGGCAAAGTTTATGCCTCGGGTAACGCGGGCAACAAGGATACCATCTGGTGCTTGAACGCTGCCGATGGAAAAGTCGCTTGGTCGCACAGCTACGACGCACCGGTTGATCCAAACCTGTATGAAGGTGGTCCCAATGCCACACCCACCGTCGATGGTGACAAGGTTTACACGCTTGGTCGACGCGGTCAGGTCTTCTGCTTCGACAAGGCCAGCGGCAAGGTCGTGTGGTCCGATAATCTTATGCAAAAGACCGGTGCGCAATTGCCCGACTGGGGCTTCTCCGGTTCTCCGCTCGTGGAAGGTGATGTCGTCATCTATAACGTCGGCAGCGCTGGTGTCGGCCTGGACAAGGCGACCGGGAAAATCCTTTGGCGCAGCGGCTCCAGCAAGGCGGGCTATGGTTCTCCGGTTCCCTTCACCCTCAATGGTCAGCGTGGTGTCGCCCTCTTTGCCGCCAAGGCGCTGGTCGCTTTGAACCCGGCCACCGGCCAGCAGCTCTGGTCGTTTCCGTGGGAGACCAGCTATGATGTGAATGCGGCCGATCCCGTGGTGATGAATGATTATTTCTTTATCTCGTCCGGTTACAATCGCGGCAGCGCACTCATCCGTGTTCAGGGTAACCAGCCGCAAAAGGTTTGGGAGAACAAGAACATGCGGAACCAGTTCAATCCCAGTGTGGTCCTCGGCGGGATGCTGGTGGGCATCGACGGTAATACCAACGAACGCGCCACGCTGAAAGCCATCGATCCGCGCACCGGGCAAGCGCGTTGGGTGTATCAACAACCCGTGGGTAATGGCGGCGTCATCGTGGCGGGCAACCAGCTTATCGTTCTCACTGGCAACGGCACGCTCATGGTCGGACCGGTCAGCGCCAGCGGGTTCCAGCCGAAGGCCCGTTCACAGATCCTTGGGGGCAAGACTTGGACCGTTCCCGCTTTCGCCCACGGCAAGCTCTACGCACGCAATGCCAAGGGCGATTTGGTCTGCGTGGATTTAGGCGCCCAGTGAGGTTGTCGGCATCGCCGGTGAATCCAATCAAACTGGTTGCGTTCGCATGGCCGAGGCCCGTTCCTGAATGGCTTTCCGCTCTGTGCTGGTCAGCCGGTCTGCATTCTTTACCTGCAAACTCATGCGTTGATTCTGGCGCAGCAAAGCTTCGTGCCGTAGCAGAAAATCCCAATAGAGCGTCGTGAAGGGACAGGCATCATCGCCGGTGGCTTTCGCCGGATTGAAGCGGCAACCTTCGCAGTAGTTGCTCATGCGCTGGATGTACTTGCCTGAAGCGATATATGGTTTCGAAGCCATCATGCCGCCATCGCCGTATTGGGACATGCCGAGCGTATTCGGCAGTTCCACCCACTCCACCGCATCCACATACACGGCGAGATACCACTCATGCACCGCTTGCGGTTTCACTCCCAGCAACAACGTGAAGAGCCCAGTGATCATGAGTCGCTGGATGTGATGCGCATAACCATGATCCAGTGTCTGCGTGATGGCGTGCCGCAGACAATTCATCGGCGTATCACCCGTCCAATAAAACTGGGGCAGGGGCAGGGTGGCTTTTAACGCGTTCCGGTCCAGATACTGTGGCATGGCGTGCCAGTAGATGCCGCGCACATATTCGCGCCAGCCGAGGATTTGCCGGATGAATCCCTCCGCGGCTTCGATCGGTGCCTGCCGGTCTCGCCACGCTTGCTCGGCGGCTGCGATGATGGTGCGCGGGTGGATGAGCTTCAGGTTCATCGCCGCCGAAAGTCGCGAGTGATACAGATACGGCTCACGCGTCCACATCGCGTCCTGATACCGGCCGAAGTCAGGCAGGCGATGCAGGATGAAATCGTCCAGCGCCTGTTGTGCCTGTTCCTGCGTGAGCGGCCAGTCGAAGTGTTTGAGGCTTCCCGGATGCTTCGGAAACTTGGCTTCCACCAGCGCCATGACCTCACGCGTGATCTCATCCGGCGGGAAGCGACGTGGCGTCGGCACATTTTCCGGGCCGCGCTTGCCGAATGAGCCGCGATTCTCCGCATCGAAATTCCACTGCCCCTGTGCCGGTTCATCGCCCATCATCAACACACCGGTCTTGCGCCGCATCTCCCGGTAAAAGAACTCCATGCGCAACTGCTTGCGTCCGTGAGCGTGTGCGGCGAATTCCGCTTTCGTGCAGAGGAAATGAGAGTCTATGCGGATGTCGAGCGGCGTGCTGGTTTGTTTCGCAGTTGCTCGCAGGAGTTCTTCCACTCGCCACTCGCCGGGTTCCACCATGATGAGTCGCTGCGGTTTGAATCTCCCGATTGCTTGAGTCAACTCTCGCTGCAGGCTGCCCGCATTCTCGACATCATCAAGCTGTCGATACTCCACCATCCAACCACGCTTGATTAGTCGCTCGCGAAAATGCCGCATCGCCGCCAGAAACGTGACGATGCGCGCTTTATGCGTCCAGACGTGGGTTGATTCGGCTGCCACCTCCGCCATCCAGATGACATCCTGTTTGGGGTCAAAGCCGGCGAACGCCGCGGAGTTATCGTCCAGTTGGTCACCCAAGACGATCACCAAGTGCCTGACCTTGGATGTGGCAGCCTTGGACATGACGTGAGCTAGATCCTTGGGCGCGGATTTACTGAACCCAATCCGCCATCTACGCCGATCACCTGGCCCGTCACCCACGATTGCGCCGGATCCAGCAACCACTTGATGGCCGAAGCCACATCTTCAGGTTCACCGATCCGGCCCAAGGCATGCATGGACAGCGATGCGTTAAGCGCGGACTCATTTGCGGTGAGTGCCGCCGATAGTGGTGTGCGTGTCAGACTGGGCGCCACGCAGTTCACCCTTATCTTGCTGCTCGCATAGGTGGCGGCTGCGGCCAGCATCAGGCCGGTGATGCCTGCCTTCGCTGCCGCGATGGCTTCGTGGTTCGCCAAGCCGCGTTGCGCCGCCACGGAGGAACAGAACACGATGGAACCACCGCTCGACCGCATGACTTTGGCCACTGACCGCAGGATGTAAAACGAGGTCGTGAGGTTTTGCTCCAGCGTACGTTGCCATTCCTCATCGGTGGTGAGATGGGCGGGCTTCAATAAAATGGAACCGATGCAACTGGCGACGCCGTCGATTCGGCCATGCATCGCCTGTGCCCTTGTGATCACAGCGTCCACTTGCGTGGATTGGGTTGCGTCACATGTCACCGCTTCCGCTCCCAGCTCGGCGGCGAGTTGCTGCAAACGTTCTTCCTGCCGTGCGGCCAGTACAAGTTTATGTCCTGCCGCAGCGAGTTGCCGCGACAGGACATTACCAATGCCACCGGTCGCGCCGAATATGACCATGACCGGCTTTTGATCTTTCATGTGTTGCGAACTCAGGCGGCTACCTGCTGTATCGCATCGGCCTGCTCCATCATCTTGCGCAGTTTGAGCAGTGCCGAGTTCTGTAGCTGGCGGATACGCTCGCGCGTCACGCCGAATTTCTTGCCCACCTGCTCAAGCGTCTTTTCTTTGCCGCCATCCAGGCCGAAGCGGTAGCGCAGGATGCTCGCTTCACGATTGTCCAGATGCTTCACGAGATCGGTGATCATCGCCGTCATCGTCTTCTTTTCCAGATCTTCGTAGGCATTCACGGCGCGGTCATCTTGCACGATGTCGCCCATCACATTGCCCTCGTCTTCGCCGATCGGCTGATCCAGCGAGGTGGGGCGCATGGCCGAGATGCGCATCTGGCGCACACGACGGAGCTTGATACCCATCTCTTCGCTGAGTTCTTCATCGGTTGGTTCGTGGCCCAGTTCTTCGGTCAGCTTGTTGATGGCGCGCCGCATTTTCGCGATCTTGTCCACCATGTGCACGGGCAGGCGGATGGTCTTGGACTGGTTCGCCAGCGCGCGCTTGATGGATTGCTTGATCCACCAGGAACTGTAAGTGGAGAACTTCGCGCCCTTCGCCGGGTCGAAACGTTCCACCGCCTTCATCAATCCCATGTTGCCCTCGTTGATGAGATCCAGCAGCGGTAACCCGAAATCTTCGTAGTCCCGCGCGATCTTCACCACCAGGCGCAAGTTGGATTTGATCATGCGCTCACGGGCCGCTTCATCACCAACCTTGATCTTGGCGGCCAACTCAATCTCTTCCTGCGGTGTAAGCAGCTTGGTTTGCCCCACTTCACGCAGATACAGGCTGAATGCTGTGCGCGCCTCATACTCCGCCGGGATTGGCTGGGAGAAGTTCTCCGCTAGGTTAGATTCTCGCTCCACCTTGACGTCGTCCGTCAGTGCCGGGACGGCGGCAATCTTCATGGAGGCGGGGAGCGCCGGATTCGTCGCGGGGCTTTTAGACACCAACCGACGACGCGAAGTCCGGACTGAGCGGGAGCGAGTGGCGAGTTTCATAGTGCGTTCGAGTTCGAGGTTATGTTCCAGTCTGTCTACATTTTGTCTAACTTAGACGAGTTCGTCAAGTATTTGTCTAAAAATATATACCGGACGTTCAATTATTTATTAGATGCCGGGCTCCTAGTTTTTATTCCAAGTTGTAACTAATTGGTATTCAATCAGTAATGGAATGTTCTTCTGATTATTTTTTTTTGATTTAGAACAAATGGCTCGGCTCACTTGCATTTGTCTAACATTTGTTTACCTTTCGCATGCAGCGTATGGATTTACATCATCCCATCAAAGTGGTTGCCCGTCGTACTGGCCTGAGCCAGCACGTTATCCGCGTCTGGGAGAAACGCTATGGTGCCGTGGCGCCTGCTCGCACCGAGACCAACCGCCGTCTCTACTCAGAGTCAGAGATAGAGAGACTGCATCTGCTGTGCCAACTCACCCAGGCGGGCCATGGAATCTGCCGGATCGCCAAGTTGAGCACGGAACAATTGCGCGCCCTGTGTCGCCATGCCGTTCCGCCGGAGAACGTGACTATCCTGCCGCCTCGTCCAATTTCTCCGGCTGCGTTGGCGGAAACTCAAGTGGACCCTTCCACACAGTACCTGGATGAAGCGATGGCGGCCATCCGTATGCTGGATGATGAGGCGCTGGATGATCTGCTCTGCCGTGCTTCGGTGGAGTTGGGTCATCAAGGACTGTTGCAGAAAGTTGTCGTCCCGCTGACGTATCGCCTCGGCGCCGACTGGGAAGACGGCACCATCAAAGTGGCGCACGAACATTTCGCTTCCTCCGTCCTGCGCACGTTTCTTTGCAATCACGCCAAGCCCTGCAATCTGCCGGAATCCGCCCCCGTGCTCGTAGTGGCCACGCCTTCGGGTCAGACCCATGAACTCGGCGCTGTGCTGGTGGCTGCAGCGGCCACGAACAAAGGCTGGCGGGTGAAATATCTCGGCACGAATCTGCCTGCCTGTGAACTCAGCGGCGCGGCCATCCAGAGCAAAGCCCGCGCGGTCGCCCTCAGTGTCGTGTATCCGGATGATGATGCGGAGTTGGTGTTGCAATTCACCAATCTGCGCAAGTATTTGCCGCCTGAGATAGCCATCCTCGTCGGTGGCCGTGCAGCCGAGTCTTACGCCGATGCCATCACTGCTATCGGTGCCAGTTTGCTCACCGATCTGACGCAACTGAACCGCAAGCTTGATGAGTTGCGCAACAGCGTTCCTCAGCGGCGCAGCCGCGGCGTGGAATGATGTCTCATGAGCAGCACCTTCACCGCTGAACTTTGGTTGCCTCTCAAGCGTGAGGAGATTTTTCCGTTCTTTGCCGATGCGGCTAACCTCGAAGCCATCACCCCGCCGTGGGTGAACTTTCACACGCTCACCCCTTCACCCATCGAGATGAAGCCGGGCACGCTCATCGACTACCAGTTGAAGATCCGTGGCATCCCGGTGAAGTGGCGCACGCGCATCAACGCGTGGGAACCGCCATTCCGTTTCGTGGATGAACAACTGCGCGGCCCGTATCGCAAATGGGTCCACGAACACACCTTTGAGGAAAAGGATGGCGGCACGCTCTGCAAGGACCGCGTGGACTACGCCGTCCCGGGAGGCTGGCTCATCGACAAACTCCTCGTCCGCCGCGATGTGGAGCGGATTTTTGCCTATCGCCAGCAGCGCATCGAAGAGCTGTTATTGACGGGAAAAATTTCTCCCACGGGGGAAATCTAACCCCTTCAATTAAGCCTGCTCCCCTACTTTTGTTGCATTACGCAACATTCATTCCTCGGGCATCATGCAAGATGCATCTTGAGGGTGGTTAGATGGGCCACTACGCAACCTCCCCCGCCGCATGCCCCGAGGCCCAAGCCCATTGGAAATTATATCCACCCAGCCAACCGGTCACATCCACCACCTCTCCGATGAAATACAGCCCCGGCACCTTGCGCGCCTCCATCGTCTTGGAGGACAGCTCATCCGTATCGATGCCGCCCAAGGTCACCTCCGCCTTCACGTAGCCTTCCGTGCCGCTCGGCTGGATGGTCCAGTTCTGCAAGCGCGTGCCGATGGATTCCAGCTCCGCCGGTTTGAAATGTTTCACCGGCTTCACCAATTGGTTCTGCGCGCACCACGCATGTGCAAAGCGTCGTGGCACATACTGGCTCAGGAAATTTGGCAGCTCGCGCGCATCCGTCTTGTTTGCCAGCAACAAATCCTTCGCCGATTGATCCGGCAACATGTTGATGGTGATGGGATCATTCTCTCCGCGATACGAAGACACTTGCAAGATCGCTGGTCCAGTGATGCCGCGATGCGTGAACAGGATGTTCTCACGGAATGACTTTCCATTCGCCGTCGTGATCGTATCCACCGAGAGCCCGCTCAATTCCGCATACGCGCGCAGGTCCTGTTCATTGAAGGTCAGTGGCACCAAGCCCGGTCGCCGCGGCAACACATTCAAGCCGAACTGCTCCGCCAGTCGATACCCAAAATCCGAGACGCCCAGCTTCGGAAAGGAAAGCGCCCCACACGCGATCACCAGCGAATCCGCCTCATACACGCCCTGATTCGTCTCGACCTGAAAGCCCGTCGTCTTCTTCACGCCCGTGATGCGGCAGTTCAGACGGATGTCCACGTCTACCCACTCGCACTCCGTCAACAGCATGTCCACGATCTCTTTCGAGCTGGTATCGCAAAACTGCTGCCCGAGTTTCTTCTCGTGATACGCGATGC
>CAZRGY010000199.1:0-7508 GCA_964599715.1 uncultured Verrucomicrobiota bacterium
AAGGTGATGAACCTGGACCGCTTCGACCTCGCGTAAGAACTGACTGAAAAAATCAAAATAGCAACAGCCTGCCACCCCTGAAAACGGAGTTGGCAGGCTGTTTTTATTGCGAGATCAGAGGCTAAAGACAGCCGCAAGTTGAACCCGGAGACGTTGCGGTTACTTCAATTCGGCGATCTTGATGTTGCGGAATTCGCACTTCATCTCGACGCCGGCGTGAATCTGGAAACCAAGCGGAGCAGCACCGGAGAATTTCGCGTCTGTATATTCCGAGGCTTTCTTGCCGTTGATCCAGCAGGTGAAGGTGTCGCCCTTGGCCTGGATGCGGAAGGTGTTCCATTCGCCCTCGGGCTTCATCAGCGTGTCCCTTTCCTTGGCATGACCGGCTTCCGGATAACCGGGCTTGCCGCCGGTGTAGAAGCATCCGGTCATATCGACTCTCAGACTGCCTGATATCCCGAGCTGTAACTGGATCTTCGGCTTACGCATCTCGATGCCGGTATCCACTCCACGCGGGGTGGTACCTTTCCAGCGGGCATCGAACTCGATGACGAAATCGCCGTATTCTTTTTCCGTCCACAGGTAATGACCCTTCTTCGCGGCATCGTTCTCGCCGATCAGGACACCCTTCTCCACACGCCAGAAGCCTTGCGCTCCCTCCGCCTTGAAATTGGTCAGGTCTTTGCCGTTGAAGAGAGGTTCCAAGGCAGGTTCTGCAGCCGGACTGTTCAGGGCGGACGCGAGAACTAAAGCAAAAGCCAAAGTGAGCGGACGGATATTCATGATGAATGATGTTGCCCGTTCCGAAAGTTTCCGGCGAGGGGAAAAATGCTCAGGACGCCAGATGGAAGTAACCGTGGATGTGTGGATATCCGCGGAAATACCAGACCATCTCCGGACCTTCAATCTGCCAAGTATCCCAGACGCGGTCGCTGCCGATATCGTAAGCACCGCCGTAGCAGGAGATAAAAAGCCGCTCGACCATCTTTTTGACTTCGATGGTCTTGATGGTGGCAGTGACATCATCTGGCCGGAAGCACGCCATCATGCGGCGCATGGTTTCCACCAGTTTGGTGCGTTGGTCTGGCGTCAGATCGGCACCACTGAGACCGGGCAGGTCCGTCTTGCGTTTCTTGATGACTTGCGCCGGGCTCTCATCGCGGGGCTCGCGCCCCACCAGGATCTTCTCCTGCTGTTTGCCATCCAACGCGCTGTAAAACTCGTTGAAGATCAGACCCTGATACCAGAAGGGATTGCCCTCATGATCCTTCGTCTCCCGGAAGGCCTTGGCGAAGTTTCCGTAGAAGATGGGGCGGCCACCGAAACCCAACCCCTTATCCGTATGCGCATTGCAACGACGGGTCACGTGATGTCCGGTGTAAATGAACTCAAAATCTTTATCCTCAGGAGTGCCGAAGAAGCCGACCGAAGGCGTGTTCTTGATCTGGCCCATGAGGTCCTTCTGCACCTGCCAGTTCATCTTCTCCCGGTATTCCGGGTGGTGGAGCGATTCGAATATCTGCTTCACGAGATCCTGCTGGTCCGGGGTGTAGAAAGTGTTGAGACGCTCTTCAGGACAGATGTACCACCAGTTGCTGACGTACTGACGCTTGGGGTGATTCAACGGCAGGCAGATCTTGGTGCGCTGCGCCTCAGTGAGGCTCTTGTAGAACTGCATCGGCAGCGAATCTTTGCCGGACGCTTCCCCGCCATAAGACCGGAATGTGGGCAAGGCGGCGAGCGCAGCCGTGGCGCCCAGGTAGCGAAGGGCATCGCGACGGTTGACAAGCTTCCTGTCACTGGGAAGGAGGAGCGGGCTCATAACGTCATTCTTGCGCCACTCGACAGAAATGCCAGTCCGATTTTTGTAGTGGTAAGCAAGCCCTCCGCCCAAGGCAATCCCCCACACTGAATCTTTATTGCATGAGGCAACCTGCCGGTTGGGGCGTTAACCCCGCAGTCCGGCAGGTTACGCACCGCTCACGGAACAATCAGTACGGTCCGGTAGAACCGGCGTGCCTGGCCGTATGAGTTTTCATCCACGAAAACTTGCTCGCGACTGGTGAGGGTCACCGTTTTGAGCAAAGTCCAGTTTACCGGCTCATTGAGCGAGGTGGTGTAATCGATACGGTATTGGTTGCCGATGGCACCTTGCACCAAGATACCCGCATACATGTGCAATTCGACTACCGTCAATTGGGCAGCGACACTTTCAACGCTGCCACCTGGTCCGGTGATCATCACGGAGTAAGCACCGGCTTGAACATCAGCCGCCGACGCGATGGAGTAACTGGCCGTCACGGCACCCGGAATCGGTTCCCCATCAAACAACCACTGGTAACTCAGCGGACCCGTACCAGCGGCAGTCACAGCAAATATCACCTCGCTGCCCGGTGATACGGTTTGACTGACCGGTGCGACGCTGACAGAAGGAGGCGTATTAATACCCAAAGTGGCGGGATTGCTGGGCGCCGAGCCAGCAACATTGCTGACGATGACGGTGTAGGTTGCGGCGTCACCGGGCTGGATATTGTTCAGTGTAAGCGAGGCGGCGGTAGCCCCCGGAATATCCACCTCATTCTTTTGCCATTGATAGGACAGTGGCAAAGTGCCTGTGGCGTTGACACTAAACTGGACGGTCGCACCGATATTAACGGTCTGGCTTTGAGGATGAGCAACAATGACCGGTGCCTGATTCAAGGTAAGCACGGCAGCATTGCTGGGAACTGAGCCGACATTGTTACTTACCAGGACGGTGTAACTTGCGGCATCAGCGGCTTGTACGTTGTTCAGGGTGAGCGTGCTGGAATTTGCGCCGGGAATATTCTCGCCATTCTTCTTCCATTGATATGCCAATGGGGCCGTTCCGGTAGCGGTAACGGTGAATTGGACATTCGCGCCCGGATTCACCGTCTGGCTCTGCGGATGCAGACTGATGCTGGGAGGTACATTCACGGTCAAGGTGGCAGGATCACTGGTGTCTGTGCCCGCACTGTTTCCGACTACGACAGTGTAGGTGGCAGCATCCCCGCTCTGGACATTGTTCAGGCTGAGCGTATCTGAGACCGCGCCCGGAATATCCACGTTGTTCTTCTTCCATTGATAGGTCAACGGCGGGGTGCCTGTAGCGGTCACCACGAATTGAACGTTAGCCCCGGAATTCACGGCCTGGCTCTGCGGGTGCGTCTGGATGACCGGGGCCGAAGTGCTGCCCGAAGGGGTGAAGGTCACCTGGTCCAGCCAAGCTGCATCCATGCCACCACTGCCCGAAGCGTTCTTCGCATACTGCCAGGATACGGTGTTGGCACCGGCAGGCAGTTCCACTGTGACTTGCGCCCAGTCCACTTCTCCGGAGATCAGCAACTGGTTTTCCATGTCCCAGTTCAAAGTGAAAGTAAGCTTGTCGGCATTTGCCTCTGAGGAAACCTTCCACCAGAAAGTAAGCGTGCCCGGTCCTTCAATGGTACCTTCGACAAAAGCAGCGCCCTCATCCATCAGCATCGGGCTTTGCACGGCATCTGAGCCGTCGTGCGTGATGCCGCGTTGTCCGTACCAGCCCGAGTCACCACCCAGTATCTGAAAGCCCGAAGTGAAGATATCCGGAGTGTCAAAATCTATGGCCTCACGCAACGAAATGGTATTGAGGAATAAATTGATGCCTGACGCCGTATTGCCAGCCGTGACATTGATGGCGCCCGCAGCGGCAAAGCTGGTCGCATTGGGATACCATTGGATGGCTTTACGGGTATCGCCGGGAACAAAACGCAATTTGTAGTCCCCGGGCGCGATATACGGCAGGGTGTATGCCGGGTCACCCATCAGATAGACAAATCGCTCCGTCACCAGAGCCTGACTGCTGGCATCATACAATTCCAATGTACCGTTCAGCATATGGCCCGCGAAGCCGCTGGCGGATGAGAGGTCGGCTATCCGGCCGGAAACCATGCCCCGGGTCGGATCATTCACCACGGTCAGCAAGTCATAACGGACCGAGGTCTCCGTGATGCCGGTCTCGAAGGTGCCGGAAAAAGTATAGGCGCGAAAGAGATACGTTCCCGGCATCTCGCCTTCCTTCACCTTGAACGTGGTGGCGAGCTGCGTATTGCCAGCTGACCACTGGGTATCCTGCTCTACGAGGCTGATGTTCTCCCAACCGACACCCAAAGGATCGGTGCCCGTGGCATTGAATGTATTCAGCACATCTCCTTTGTTCGACAGAATAGGATGGGTAAAACCCACACCCATGACTTTGGGAGAAGCCGGTACTGAGACATTGACCGTCAAACTCTCGTTGTAGCCATCGGGAGCAGTCACCGTGAGAGAGGCACTGCCGTTGTCCAAAACAAAGAAACGCCAGAAACCGAAGTTATCCTTCTTTGCAAAGAGAACCGCCGGATTACTCGAGGTGACCACTGCAGAACCCAAGTCAAGGGCTTTGCCGTCAACATCCAAAAGCGTGAAGCCCAGTCCGGAAACTTCCCCCTGGGCCGATACGGCCAGCGGTCCGGCGGGTAATTCGGACCCGAACTGGGTGAACTTGATGTCCGCCACATTCACCAACTCCAGCTCGAACGGAACGAACCGGGCATAGGAATTGTCCTCCAGCGTCTGGATGTTGAATTTATGAACACCCGGCGATATCCCCGTCGTATCAATCTTCATAAGCACACCGCCGGACACCTTGGTAAGGGACGGGGCAAAGCTAGCCGCCTCGGGAGCATCCGGCAAAAAGAAGCCGATACCGTTCGCGGTGGTAAAACCATTCAGCAAATGTACCTGGAGAGGAACATATACCGGAGCGCCTTTGATGGCACGATAGGGACTGCCTAAAGCATCGACGGTGAAATTCGGGGAGGTGAGGTCGAAATTTGGATCCCCATCTGCCTCAACAAAATCGGCCAGCAAAACCCAACGTCCGCTACGAGCAGGCTCCTGTACCAAAACACTGACCTGATCCGTTGCCCAAGACTGTATAGACAGACCGGAAGCCGAGCCGTGCAGACTGACGGTACCCTGAGTCGAACCGAGATTGAGACCACCGATGGTCACTACAGAGCCATAGGGTGCGGCCACCGGGGTGCCACTGTATATTTCCGGAACCGGGTCGGGGGTCAGAGATGCGCCAGTCAAAGAAAAATCATCGGCATCAAAATCACCGTAATCCTGCTTGTAAACCACCAAGGACGTCAGCTTACGGGCATCCGCAGGAAAGGTGATGCTACCGCTCACCAATGTCCAATCTGCTATCGAATCGTTGGCAGGACTCAGCACCTCCGTTTCCCGGACCTGATCGCCGGTGGTCACATATTGCAACCGGACGGAAATGGTGTTGCCGGAGGCGGCCGAGTTCTTTCTTAACTTGAAGGACAAAAGGACTTGCTGGTTTGCCACACCACTGACATTGAGACTCTGCCGCACCAAGGCACCCGTAAGCGAACTGGCCGGATGCAGGTTGATATGCCCGCCAGTCGTTTCATCATAGACATACGGACTCCAATTGTCGGCCGTCTCAATGGTTTTCCATCGGTAAAATCCGTCCGAAAAAGACGGATTGCGGAGCAGCTCGGCACCCTTGGCAGAGTGACAGAGCAGGGAAAAACCCAAAAGAAGAACGGCCATGGTTACGCCGCCCAAGAAGCTGGTCCTTTTCATCAGATTCATAGCAATACCTTTCTAGGACTACAGTCCTCCAAGTATCGCTTCCCGCTTTGCAAGGATTGGCAGTAAAAAAACTTATTTTGGTGGTGAAATAAATCAGAAAATGCCCAAGCACAGGCAAAATACTGTCATCGCAACCAGAAACATGACCGTAAAGGACCTCAGAGCCGCTTGGGATTGAAGGGCGTTTGCGGCACATCGGCGGAGATCTTCTCCGACAACTGTGAACGAAGCTGCTTGATGACCGGCTGGTATTTCGGGTCGGCAGCCAAGTTGGTGAATTCGTGAGGGTCGTTCTTGTGGTCGTAGAGTTCCTCGCCCGCCTTCCCCCCACCCCAGTCGGAATAGCGCCAGCGGTCCGTGCGCACACTGCGGCCCACGATGGGCTGGCCGTCACCGGGACGTAGTATTTGGGTAAAGGCAGTGCCTTTCCAATTGCGATTGGGATTATCCAGCAAAGGTCGCAGGCTTCGTCCGGCAGCCGTCTTGGGAGCCGCCAAGCCGCAGAGGTCTGCCACGGTGGGATACATGTCGATGAACTCCACAATCTGTTTGCTCGGCTTGCCATTCCCCTTGGCGCGCGGGGCGTAGATGATCATCGGAGCACGAGCGGATTCCTCGAAGAGGCAGCGCTTTTGCCAGATGCCGTTGTGCTCGCCGAGGTGATAGCCGTGATCGCTCCAGAGGACGATGATGGTGTTATCCGTCAGCTTGAGACGGTCCAAGGCATCCAGCACGCGACCGACCTGAGCGTCTACAAAGGAAACACAGGCGTAGTAGGCTTGCAGGGCTTCGCGGCAGGTATCCTCCGGTAGTCCGTAATTCGGGATGGGGCAATTGTGCGCGAAGGCGGCCTTGGGAATGTCATCACGATCATTGGCTGGGGCCTTGGGCAATTGGATCTGCGACATGGGATAGAGGTCAAAATATTTCTTGGGCGCGACAAAGGGCGTGTGCGGGCGGAAGAAGCCGACCCCAAGGAAAAACGGTTTATCGCGATGCTGCTCCAGCAACTTGATGGCCTCGGTGGCGATCATGCCATCGGTCTGTTCTTCATCGGTTCCTTCGGCCCGCAGCCAAGATAAGGCAGCACTGACGGCTTTTTCCGGAGTGGGGTTGGTGATCAGGGCTTCATCAGCGACATCGCGGCCCTTGGGGTTCACCACCACATCCCAAGAGGGTTTGTCATCCAGACCATCCGTGCCGATGCCGCGCGGGACATCGTAGTGATAGAGCTTGCCGACACGGGCAGAGAACCAGCCGTTCTGTTTGAACAACTGTGGCAAGGTGACAACGCTTGGAGCCTGTTCACGAAAATGACGGTCCAGATCGTAAACGGTAATGGCATCCGGACGCATGCCGCTGAGCACGGATGCACGGCTGGGATTGCAAAGGGGCAACTGGCAGTAGGCGCGATCAAAGCGCACGCCCATCTTGGCGAGGCGGTCGATATTGGGCGATTTCACCACGGGATTGCCGTAGCAGCCGAGGGAATTGGCGAGGTCATCAATGGCGATGAAGAGGACATTGGGCTTGGTGGAAGCGGCGGAGAGAGGCGAAGTCCCAATCGACAACAAGACTACGGCTGAAAGCAGCCAACGCCAAAGGGTTAGAGAACAAAACTGGCTCATGGTGTTAACCGAAGTATGGACCAATCCGGGCCAAACTGTCCATCTCTACACGCCGCAAGAACAGTTCCGGGCATGAAAATAGTCCTTCCCCTGCCCTGCGCTTTGTGGCTTCATCCACGCCCGCTGGGGAAAAAGACCCTCGCGGTGTCGGTCAAACTGTATACAAAAATTATGGATACTCTGCCTGTTGTCATTGTGCGTCCCGGTGAAGCGGATCGT
>CAZRGY010000200.1:0-7474 GCA_964599715.1 uncultured Verrucomicrobiota bacterium
TGAGCCGGCAAGCGGATTGGACCCACGCGCACGTATCGAGATGATGGCCATCTTGGAAGAGCTGCAACGCATGGGCAAAACGATCATCATCTCATCTCACATCCTGAGTGAGTTGCAGACCTTGTGTGATCGCGTAGCCATCATCGAAAAGGGGGAGTTGATCTACAGTGGTCCGGTGCAAGGCGTGCGCGACCAGATGTCCGGCCGGGTTTTTTGGGTGAAAGTAAGGGAGAGGATGGAGCGGGCTGAAGAGTTGCTGAAGTCGCATCCAGAAGTGACCGAGATCGAGTTTGTGGAAGAACAGCTCAAGGTGACGTTGAAGGATCATGAAACCGACGCGGCATTCATCGCCACGATTTTGGTGCATGACGGTTTGAAGCTGGAGGGGCTACGGGAAGATGAATTGGGGCTGGAGGAAGTATTTATGCGGGTGACACGCGGGGATACGCAATAGCGAGGATGGATTTGATGGTCGCAAATCGGTCATGGGGAAGGGCAGGGCGACTGCTGCTTAGAAAACTGAAACAACGATTTTCAGTCTGGAAGGCCGGTGACTTGTGGTGGCGAGGAGGTCGGCTATGGTCCTGAAACGTTTTTTGCCGGTCGTCAGCCGTGAGTTGAGGGAAGCCGCCCGGCAAAAGGCTACTTATTGGAATCGTGTGGTGGCGGTGAGTGTCGCGTTACTCCTTTTCTACCTGTTCTGGCTATCGATGCGTCAGGCACCGGCTCATGAGCTTGGAAAAGCACTGTTCTATTCTCTCTCGGCCTTGGCCGGGCTTATTTGCCTGATGGCGGGCAGCGGAGTCACGGATTCCATCAGCCGGGAGAAACGTGAGGGAACCCTCGGTCTCTTGTTCCTGACCAACCTGAGCGGATATGATGTAGTAGCAGGAAAAATCTCAGCGGGCTCCTTGGGGGCGGCCTACCGGGTAATCTCTATCTTGCCCATCATGGCCATGGGGTTTCTTTTTGGCGGAGTGGAGGTCGATATGTATGTACGGGTGGTCCTTACCTGCGCGAACAGCATGCTGCTTTCCTTGGCGATCGCGGTTTATTGGTCTTCACGATTGACCACTTCATGGGCGTGTATGTTGGCTTGGTTGGGGACCATGGTTTTTCTGGTCATCGGTCTTCCTTTTCTGCTGGGGTTCTTAGTGAGGTTAATCCCTTACTTTTACGTCACTCGAGAAATGCTGCCGCTGTATATGAGTCTGTTCACGGTGTCCCCTGGGTTTACTGCCGTGATGGCAGTTGGTCCCAAAATGCATTTTGGCCAGTTTTATTATCTGTTTTGGATTTCGCTGCTTGTGCAGCACCTGCTGGCTTGGCGGGCATTTCAGTTGGCCAGCAAGCGCACGCAAAATGTCTGGCATGAGCAGGAGTTGCAGCTTACGCGACGCAATCGCGGACGCAGCTTGAAAGATATGCTTAAACGTTTTTTTCACTGGCTGCGGTGGCGTCATCGCCCGGTCAGTGATGAGGCGCCCATCACTTGGCTGGTCCGGCGCAGTCGCCTGGGGTTGAATGTCACGCTGGTAGTTTTTGCCGTCACTACTCTGGCGTATACGTTTGGTTGGTTTTATGATCACCGCACATGGCGTGACTCGGATCTCTTCAGCATCATGATGACGCTGATGCACCTTTGGTTGCTGGGATGGATGGCAGGCGAAGCGGCAACTTGGATTTTTCGGGATCGCCAGTCAGGGGCGATGGAACTGATATTGGCCACACCTCTAAAAGTGCGCGACATCTTGCAGACGCATTTTCAGGGCATCAACCAGAAGCTCCTCTGGCCGGTTCTTTGGGTGGTTGCAGCAGATGTCTTTTTCATGCTCCATGACCGGACTTATTACCACGGAGTCCGCTTCTACTATTTCAAGTATATCGTCTGGGGGGCGCTCATCTTCATGCTGCTCTTCAATTTATACGTGCTGCGGTGGACGGCGACCTGGTTGGGGTTGATCTCGCGAAATGAATTCAATGCGGCCATTGGCGGGCTTATCTGGCTTAGTCTGCCGACTTGGGGAATCATCATCAGCGGGACGTTTACTCTGTTCCTGATGAGCGAGGTGTTCAAAGTTCCGCTGGCCAAAGAATTCAGTCGGCAGTTTGAAGAGTGGCATTTTTTGCTGGTTTGGTTCGTGCTGGGCACTATCAACAACTTGGTGCTGCTCTGGATAAGCCGCCGGGAATGTCTGCATATGCGCGAGTATGCCACACTGCGGCCGGATAATGGCTTCTGGGCGCAGATGAAATATGTTCTAAGCTTGTTTCAACCGCGGGCGCAGCGAGAGTGAGTCGGATTTAGGCATGAAGGTTTTCCCAGTAGTCGAACGGGAGTTGCGGGCGGCGTCACGACGGCGGGGCACCTATTGGGTGCGCTTTGTGGCGGCGGCGGTCGCCATTGTCATCGCGGGATGGATTCTTCTTCTCACCAAGGAGTCCAGCCGGACCGAGCAGATCAGCAAGAGTATCTTCATCTCGCTTTCTATCTTCGCTTTCATTTACTGCCTGTTCGCCGGCGTACGAAACACCTCGGACTGCATCAGTGAAGAGCGCAGAGAGGGGACACTGGGGTTGCTTTTCCTCACGGACCTCAAACCGTTTGAAGTTCTCTTCGGCAAGCTGGCAGCCACATCCTTGAATTCACTATACGGATTGGTAGCGATGTTCCCGGTATTAGCATTACCCCTGTTGCTTGGGGGGATGACCTTAGATCAATACGGCGTGATGCTGCTGGTTCTGCTGAACACATTGTTTCTCTCGTTGACGGTAGGCTTGTGCGTCTCGACTTATGTCCAAAGTGAACGGGCGGCCATGAGTGGAACTCTGTTACTGACATTCTTTTTCTGTTTCGGATGGAGCATCTTTGGCTGGTTGCTGATCGATCAGATATTGGGATTGGATAGAACTTTCGAGAAATGGTGGAGCGAAGCGGTATTCGGTTGGGTATCGCCATACTATACTTTTGCCAACTTACTCGGCTCACTGAGCAGCCCCAAAATCAATGACAGTGTTTGGACGTCATTAGGGGTGACGCACCTTGCCGGTTGGGTCCTGATTTTTATCGCCCAGCGGAAACTTCCCAAGATTTGGCAGGACAAGGCGGAGACTATTCGTGGACTGCGCTGGAAGCAGCGCTGGAAATTGTGGACGCACGGCAACAGTGTCCAGCGCTATGTTTACCGCAGCAAGCTATTGGATGAATCACCGACCTATTGGCTGGGTTCTCGCAATCGCATCAAGCCCATGATGGTTTGGGCGGGTCTTGGTATATTAGGAATATTCTGGCTCTGGGGGTATGTGGAGAATCCGAACGACTGGCTGGATGAGGGGATCAACATCATCACCGGGCTTATTCTTGCTACGGTGCTGAAAGTGTGGATTTCAGTGGAGGCGTCGCACCGCTTTAATCATGACCGGCACAGTGGGGCGTTGGAACTCTTGCTGTCCACTCCCTTAGATGTTTCAGAGATCATCCGTGGCCAGATGCATGCCCTAAAAAGACAGTTCCTTTGGCCCACGGTATTTGTGTTAGGTGTCCACTTCATGTTCATTCTGTCCACCAAGACCAGTGGTGGCGTGGTCACTTGGTGGTTGGGTTCCATGGCGATGCTAGTAGCCGATATGTTTGCCATATCCTATATCGGCATGTGGCTGGGGCTGAACCACCGGCGAGCTACGCGTGCTGGTGGCTCCACTCTGGCCAGGATATTGGTACTGCCTTGGTTGATGATCATCGGGTTCTTCACCATTCTCGCGGTGGTTGGAAACACCTCTGGCTTGGGCCGGATGGAGAATTTATTCATCACCATATGGCTGATGGCCGGATTCGGCGTGAGCTTGTTCTTCGGCTTGAGGGCTTGGAACGGACTGCACGATAAATTGCGCGATTTGGCCGCCTCGCGATTTGATGCTCCGGGAGGCTCGAAAGGATGAGCCTGTGACTTTCCTACCTATGGTGGAGCGGGAGCTGCGGATGCTCGCCAGAAAGCCTTCCACATATCGTTGGCGTTGGATCATTGGTGGAATGGCATTCGGATTGGCTCTGCTTCTCATCATGATGATGGGGCTGGTGGGGAATCCCAAGGGATGGGGTTCTGCTTTGTTCGGCACATTGACTGTCTATGCGGCGATGGTCTGTGTGATGGCGGGGTTGTTCGGTACTGCAGATATCCTGAGTGAAGAGCGAAGGGAGGGGACGCTTGGACTACTTTTTCTGACGGATTTAAAGGGCTATGATGTGGTGTTGGGCAAGTTCAGTGCCGTAGCGTTGAATGCCCTTTATTGGTTGCTGGCCATCATCCCGGTTCTCTCTCTGCCGTTGCTCTTGGGTGGCGTCACTTTCGGTGAATTCCTACGCGTATCTCTGGGTTTGATGAACCTGCTTGTATTTGCCATGGCCATCGGCACTTGGTCCTCCGGCCGGGTGACGGAAGTGGGTCATAGCCTGGCCGTAGCTGCCGGGATGTTGGTTCTGTTTGGCGCTTTGCTCCCAGGAATGTTCGCCGTGTTGAATCTGTTTGGCGGCGGCCAAGGGTGGTCAGTGCTGACTTTCAGTCCGACATTGGTTTTGTTCAATACCGGCAGTGCCAGATATGGAGCCTCCCCAGATTTGTATTGGTACCCCTTGCTCAGTTCCCAGTTGATGGCTTGGACCATGCTGGCATGGACGTCATGGCAGCTGCCCCGGGTTTGGCATAAGCCGATCAAGGGAGCGGTCAGCTTGCTAGCAACAAAAACTGCCGGTAAACGACGCGCGAGCACATTTGAGAAGCGGGCCATGTGGTTGGATACCAATCCAGCCATGTTTCTGATGCGTCCCGCACCTGCCTTAAAGATCACCGCTATCGGTCTGGTGATTGTGGCTACTTGCCTGCTCTTGATCGACATGCTGGTCTTGGATGATAGCAGCATCCTTTATAATCCTTTTATGGGCGGACTGGTGGAGTGGTTGGCACTGCTTCCCCTAAAACTATTACTGGTGGTACATGCTTGTCGCTTCTTTGCGACTGCTCGACAATCGGGCGTATTTGAACTGTTGCTTAGCACGCCGCTAACCACCAAAGAGCTGGTCGCCGCCCACTGGACGGTCATTCATCGGATCTTCTTATGGCCGTTCATCATCCTCTCGTTTTATTTGTTGTTTGGCGGGGTAAAAGTTTTTGTTTTGAGCGGTAATCTGAGTGCCTCTGCCGGAACCTTTGGATTTCTGCTGGTGGGTATGAAACTTGTTGGCCATGTGTTTGATTACTTTTTACTCGGCTGGATGGGAGCTTGGATGGGCTTAAAGCTCAAGCGCCCAGGCTGGGCACCTTTCTTCACCATATTGTTCGCCTTGGTGCTGCCGTCGTTTCTTTGCTGGCTGGGATTCCTGATCAAGCCGGTCTTGATCGCGGTCTCGCGCCACTACGTGGTGTATGAATTGCCCCGATTGGTCCGCAAACAGTTCGATGGCGGATTCAGCATGGAATCAACTCTGCAACGGAGCGTTCCACCGCCACTGGCTTGAGCATTTATTTTACTATCACCTTGGGCGGGTGGGCGAAGTCCTGCCAGAGACGGTCGAGTTGCTCTTTATCGGGCGCGCCATCCGCCACAATAAAGCGGTAACGTAGCGTCACTGGTTTACCGGGTTCTATGCTCCAGTCTCCCAATTGCGAAGGAGCGAAGCAGGTCTGCGGATTCTTTGGATTCACCCGGATCGGCTGGGGGGAAGCGAAATTATCCGGATGATCCATGAGGGCGATACCAGCCAGCTCGCCATCGGTTTTGCCGCTGATATGGATCCAGTTGATCCGTTGTTCGTTCATCTTGATGCGGTCGGTGCCGCCCGAGGAATCCATGAAGAACACATTTCCTTTCTCCTCCCATTGCCGGTTCCCACGATAGCCCAGACCGCCATAGTAATACTTTGGCAAGATGAGTGGTTGGTCTGTTGCGCAGCTTTGCACTGAAATCAAATCGATCACATGCAGTTTGCTGGCAGCGGGCAGGGCATAGGTGCGCACTTCCCAAGTCTCATTCAGGACAGGATTGCCTGAATCGAGGAATTTATGGTGGCTCTTGAAACCAGCCTGCACTGGGCCGCTCCATATGCTGTCCAAGCTTTTGAAATCAATCCGTGCAGTCAGCTTGTCACCTTTGCTTTGGTTCCAGAAATCCGGTTTGCTGTCGCCAAACTTAGTATGTGTCCATGCCAGCCAGATACCGCGATGCCAGAGATGGTCCGGAGGGTAGTCTGCCGTGACGGATTTCCCTGATGGCGTCAGGACAGGGTGCAGGTAAGAATTGTGGCGATAAACCGGCTTGATTTCCGGCCGAGGCACTTCCGTATCCGCCATCTGGTAGTTGAGCACAGTCTTTCCCAGGCTCTGCAGTTCGATGGCCGTGCCGACCTTTTCAGCTGTCGCGTTTGCTATGGCTTCCGCTTTGGCGCTGACGACTTTTAGCTTCAGTTGTTTTCCTTTGGGTAAGGAATCCAAGATGAACGAAGCTGTGCCTGACTGGATCTGTAGAGGAAATGAACGCCCATCGGTTGCCTTGAGTATGTAATGGCCCGAGTCTTTAGCTTGCCACGGGAAGCTTACGACACAGTCCAACCTTTCAGTGTCACCAGCCTCAACGGTGACCGACTTGGGGGCGGCACTGGCAGTGAAGCTAGCCTGGCAAAAGCCGAATAACGACAGCGCCAATAGATAACGGCTGAACGCAGTAGGGAGCATGGCGCAACAAATGCGCCTACGATGAATCTACGTCAAGCCGAATGCACCGTTTGAACCGCACTAACGGTGGATCAATGGCGCCGGGTGCGCTGTTTGATACGTGCCGGTCTGCCTTTGCGCTTGGCCCGAGCAGCCGGCACGAAGGTGGGCTTTTCGTTTTTGGCCTTTTCTTTGACGCTCGCCCGACGACGGCTGGCGATCTTCTCGGCTTGGGTGCGTGGCTTAAACTTACGTACCGGGTCGATGGTCTTCGGTCGTGCCTTGGGCACCAAGATCAACGGGCAACCTTCGAAACCGAAAGCCTTGCGCAGTTCGCCGGTGAGATACTTGTAGTATTGATCGGAGAACAGCTCGTCACGGTTGACGAAGAGCAAGAAGGTCGGCGGAGCCTGTCGGACTTGGGTGGCGTAGTAGAAGCTCAGACGAACCCCGGTCGCGCTCACCGGTTGCTTGCGTTCGATGGCGTCTTGCAAAGTGCGGTTCAAGATAGCAGTGGGCACCTTTTGCTGGAGCTGGGCGGCCACGTAACGGACGGCTTCCAGCAATCGATCCAAGTGAAAGCCGGATTTCGCAGAGGTGAAGATGACGGGAGCGTAATCGAGGAAGAAGAGCTTTTCCTGCACCCATTCGGAGAATTCCCCGAAGGTGGTCATCAACTTGCCGCCGCGATCGTAGTTTTCCTTTTCACGCCGCTTGACGGCTTGGGCTTCGCGGGCTTTTGAGACAGCTTCCGAGACCAAGTCCCACTT
>CAZRGY010000201.1:0-5932 GCA_964599715.1 uncultured Verrucomicrobiota bacterium
GTCTCGGGTAAAGATCAGGATGGCAAGCCTTGGAAGCTTGCCGACCAAACCGGCAAGAAAGCTGTTCTCCTCTATTTCTACCCCAAGGACGACACCCCGGGTTGCACCAAACAGGCCTGTGGCCTTCGTGACCGTATGGGTGACCTGAAGAAGGATGGCATCGAAGTCATCGGCGTGAGTTTCGATTCTTCCGAGAGCCACAAGGCCTTCATCGCCAAACACCGCCTGAACTTCTCCCTGCTGGCGGATACAGACGGCAAGATCGCCGATGCCTACGGGGTGCGCCGCGAAGCGGGCAAGAACATCGCCCGCCGCGCTTCCTTCCTCATCGACAAGACCGGCAAAATCGTCCACGTCACCGACGTGCCGAGTGCCGATGTGCATCTGAAAGAGATGCAAGAAGCCGTCGCCAAAATGAAGTAGTAAGCGAACTTTTCCTTCCACAAGAGCCAGCCTCACCGGCTGGCTTTTTTATTTATTTGGCCGTGGAGTCCGCTTTCCGGAAATAGACATCCCCGTAGTAACTGGCCTGTGGCGCTTCCTCCAATCCATAAGCCGCTATCCGTTCCTCCAAGAAAGCCGCATTCGTCCGCAAATCGCCACTCACGATCATCGCCCCGATGCGTTCCGATGGCTTGAGGTTACCGACCAACGTTTGCATCCGTTCATCGGTGGGAGGCCAGTTGAACGGATCAATGATCGCTTTGCGCTGACTGTAGAACGCCACGGAAGGATCCCAATCCCGTCCATAGACCAGCAGCGTCTCACCGTGCTCCATCCGGGCATTAAGCATTTGCTGAAAATCCATTTCCACCGACTGACGACTGGGCACCTCGGCGATGAGCAATGAGTGATAACGCGGATAGGCATACAATTGCCCAACGATCACCAATCCCAGAAAAACCAGAGCCGCCCGCTGCACCCACACCCTCTTATCTTCCCATGCCGCCACGCCGGCCAATCCCAACGCCAGCAGCAGCAGATACCCGTTTGCCACATAGTAGTACTCGTGGATGTGATAGAGATTCATGAACACCAGTGGCCCTGCCATGAACGCGATGAGTAACAGCGCCTGTTGCGCCAAACGCTTGCGGGTGAGCAATACTGCCGCCAGCCAAAGCAGCAATGGCAACTTATAGCCCAGCCCCGGAGTTTGCCCGGTGTAGCCCAAGGTCACATTGCTCATGAGATGCCGCCACGTCTCCCCCGAGAGCCGTTGTTGCATCGTGCCGTAGTTCCAGTCTTTCAGGGCTTTGGTGGTGATGATTTCCCGGGCCATGACGTTGTGCTCCTTGATTCCATCCGCCCACGCCGCCCACCCCAGCCCGACCGCCAAGGTCCATACTCCCAAGAGCAGGAATAATCCCAAGTGCTTCATTGCCTGACGCCGCAGCTCTGGGTTGCTTCGCTCTTGGAATAGCCATCCCAACAGAATCATTCCCAGCAGAACCTCAGCGACGAAAAGCGTGGTGATCTTTTGCAGCGCAGCCAGTGTCCCAAAGCAGATTGCCCAACCCCAAGCTGACGCTTTCCCGTCCTTCACTGCGCGCAGCACCTGTCCGATAAAGGCCACAGCCAGATAAAGCGCACAGGTCTCGATCATGAAACTTCGCGACCAGTAGGTGGACGCCGGTCCCGCCGCTATCAAGACGATCAGCACCGCGCGCTTTGTCTGCTCTGGCACAAAATATCGCAAGGCACGGAACAGCTCGAACAGGGTAAGCGCCCAGAAGAACAGGCTGACCAGCCGGCCTCCCAGCTCCAATGGCATGCCCGTCACTTTCACCAACCCGGCCACGATCCATTGATACAGGGGGAACTCCATGGGGATGGACCACGGCGGTCCCAGCACCGGCGTGATGTAAGGAAACCATGCTCCTTCACTCAGCATGTGATACACGGAGATCGCTGTCTGCGTCTGGCGGTGGGAATGCCGGTCCAACAGCGGATCGCTGATGTCTTTGAAGGTAAACCAGAGGATGATGCCGCTGCTGAGCAACAACAGCAGCCAGGCCCATTTGGGCCAACCGGCCGCCTTGGCACATTCAGCAACAGGTGTCTTGCTGGCGGTCATGGTTTCCAAAACGCCCGTCATCATGCGACTCCACTTCGCCTTATCAACTGAATAGTGGTTACCGTGCTTTGGCGTCCTCGCGCACCGAGAGTATTCCTAATCCGTGCTGGCAGTCTGCCCGGCCGTCGCGTATAATTGGAAAAACGCCAAAGAATGAGCGAAAAGAATCTCCCCCTTAAACGGTCGGGCAAGCCCGCGAACCGCCGCCCCGAAAATCTCGATGACCGCATCCTGAATCTCCTGGGCCAGAAGAACTATACCCCGGCCAACGTCCCTGAGATGCTCCGGTTCCTGCACCTGCCGCCGAATCGTCAGCAGGAACTGCAAGCTTCGCTGCGAACGCTGGAACAGTCCGGCAAGATCGCGCGGGTCAAAGGCAACCGCTACATCAAGCCACTGGAGGCTGACCTCATCCCCGGTCGCATCAGCATCAATCGCAGCGGTAAAGGCTTCTTACGGGCGGACGATGACAACCTGGGGGAGATATCCATCGCCGAAAGCGATACCAGCACCGCCATGAATGGCGATCGGGTGTTGGTCCGTCTGAACGTCAAACCCCAGGGCTTGCGCGCTCACCCGGACGAAAAAGCTTCAGGCAAAGTCATCCGCATCCTCGATCGCAAGCGCCTGCGCATCGTCGGCACGCTCCAGCGCGGCCGCAGTTTCCTTTACGTCATCCCGGATGACCCGCGCTTCCCGCATGATGTCTATGTGCCTGAGGCGCGCGATGTCGGTCGCCAGCCCAATATCGGCGACAAGGTCGTGGTGGAGATGAAGGAATGGGAATCCCGCCACACGAATCCCGAAGGCGAGATCGTGGAAGTGCTCGGCGCACCCGATGCCGAGGGCGTGGACATGCTCTCCGTCTTGCGCCAATACAACCTGCCGCTCAGCTTCCCGCACGAAGTGCTGGCCGAGGCCCGTTCCAATGGCAGCGTCGTGCGGTCCGAGGAGATCGCCGGTCGCGAAGATTGCCGCGAGCATAACGTCATCACCATCGACCCCGATGACGCCAAAGACTTTGACGACGCCATCTGCCTCCAGCGCATCTCCGCAACTCAATGGAAACTTTGGGTGCACATCGCCGATGTCTCGCATTACGTGAAGCCCGGCTCCGCACTCGATACCGAGGCCCGCAAGCGCGGTAACTCCACCTACCTCGTGGACCGCGTCATCCCCATGTTGCCCGAGGCCTTGAGCAATGAACTCTGCTCGCTCAAGCCCCACGTGGACCGCCTGACCAAGTGCGTGGAATTCCTCGTGTCCGATGACGGGCGCGTGCTGAAGAGCCGTTTCTACCCGGCAGTCATCCATTCACACCATCGCTTCACCTATCAGGAAGTGTTCGCCCTGCTCCAACGTGAACCGGCTGATGATGACACCGAGCGCATGCTGCATCACGCACATCAGCTCGCCCAAAAGATCCGCCGCCGTCGTTTCGACAACGGCTCATTGGAACTCGATTTCCCCGAGACCAAGATCCGCCTCGATGAACAGGGCAAGGTCCTGCGCATGGAAAAGGTGGAGAACGATTTCTCCCATCAATTGATCGAGGAATACATGCTGCTGGCGAATGAAGCCGTGGCCACGGAACTGATGCGGCGCAACACGCCCGCCATCTATCGTGTGCATGAGGAACCGGATCCCAAGCGGCTCGCGGAATACCGTGAGGATGTGCTCAGCCAGAATGTCCCCTGCGGCAATCTCAGCAAAAAGGAAGAGGTGCAAAAGCTGATGACCAAGCTCGGCACCTTGCCCATCGGCCCGGCCTTGAAGATCGGCTTCCTGAAATCGCTCATGCGGGCTCGCTACGCCGTGGAACCGCTCGGCCATTATGGTCTGGCCAAGCCGAAGTACACCCATTTCACCTCCCCCATCCGCCGTTACTCCGACCTCGTGGTGCATCGTGCCCTGTTCGAGACCGGTCATGGTTCCAAGCATTCCTTGAAAGAGACGTCCGAACACATCTCCGAGACGGAACGCAATTCCGCTGATGCGGAGCGCGACAGCAAGGATGTGAAGATGTACGCCTACTTGCGGTCACAATTGGAGCAGGAAAATCCACCACGCTACCCGGCCCTGGTCACCAGCGTGCGCAATTTCGGTTTCTTCGTAGATGTCACCGGCCTCGCCATGAGCGGTCTCGTGCCGCTTTCCACGATCGAAGAAGATTTCTACGTTTTCGACTCGGGTCGCAATCATCTCGTAGGCCGCCGCACCCGCAAGATCATCCGCCTGGGTGACAAGGTGGAGGTGCAGATCGCCAAGGTGGACAGCTTCAAGAAGCAGGTGGATTTCAAGCTGGCCAGCGATATCAAAGGTGGTTCGTCCAAAGGTAAATTTGCCCCGGAGCAAAGGCGTCAATCCGGTCGTTCCAGCCGCGGTGGCAATGATCGCCGTCCAAGTCGTGGTGGTGGCGGAGGCGGTGGTCGCCCCGATCGCGATCGTGACCGAAAATCGGGTGGCAGCAAATCACCCCGCTCATCCGGTCCTGCTCGTCCCTCATCCTCCGGACCAAAACGCTCAAGCGGTGGCAGCAGCGGCGGCGGTAATCGACGCATGCTCCCGTCTAGCGCCAGCTCCTTTGGATCGGCTCAAGGCAGCCGCGCTCCCCTGCCCAGTGCCAATCGCTCTTTCGGCAATAACGCCGGTCGCAACAAGCGGCGGCGCTAACGCTGGGATTTGCCCAAAAGCTCACCCACCCGCTCGCGCAAGACGGGCAGCACGTCCGTGTCAAACCATGGACGCTGCCGCAGCCATAGACGGTTGCGCGGACTGGGGTGCGGTAACGGGAAGAATGCGGGTAAATATTCCGGAAAGGCCTCCACGGTGTCTGACAGGCTCCCCTTTCGGCGTTTGCCGAGATAATGCTCCTGCGCGTAGCTGCCCACGAGCAGCGTCAGCTCCACCTTCGGCAAAGCCGCACGCAGCGGCGGATGCCACAAAGGCGCACACTCTGGCCGGGGCGGCATATCCCCCGACTTCCCTTTACCCGGATAGCAAAAACCAGCCGGGATGATGGCGATACGCGATTCGTCATAGAACTCCTCTTTCGTCAGTTGCAGCCACTCGCGCAAGCGGTCACCGGAGGGATCGTTCCACGGAATGCCCGTCTCCTGAACTTTACGCCCCGGAGCCTGCCCCACGATCATCAAGCGGGCTGACGCTTTGGCCCGCAATACCGGCTTGGGCGGATAAGGCAGATGCGCGGCACAAACGGTACACGCCCGCACCCGTTGGAGAAGTTGTTCCAATGTTTCCCGTTGCGGCATGGCTCAAGGATAGGCGCAACGGGACATCCTGCAAGTGGCGGCTGGCGCTTCCATCTTTTGTAGGAAATACTTCCCCGGCTCGTGGCTCACATAATCAATGACCAACCAGCAACAACCGTCTGCAGATAAACGCCGCGCCGTGATCGGCCTCCTGTTCGGGGCGGGTGTGTTGGCCTTATTCTTCCTCACGGATCTCAAGCAAGGTCTGCAGGAAGCACTGCGTTATGTGGATTCCCTCGGTGTCTGGGGGCCGGTGGCTTTTGTGGTCGTCTATATCGTGGCGTGTGTGTTCCTGCTTCCCGGCTCGGTGCTGACCTTGGGGGCGGGCGGATTGTTCGGTTTGTGGCAAGGCACTTTGCTGGTTTCGCTGGCTTCGATATCCGGTGCCACGGCGGCCTTTCTTATCGGCCGCTATTTCGCCCGTGATTGGGTCGAAGGCCGGCTCGCCGCGTTTCCCAAGTTCACCGCCATCAATCACGCCGTGGCGCAAGACGGCTGGAAGGTTGTCCTGCTTACCCGACTCTCACCGGCGTTTCCCTTCGTGCTCTTGAACTACGCCTATGGACTGACCCGTGTCTCCTTGAAG
>CAZRGY010000201.1:5942-7443 GCA_964599715.1 uncultured Verrucomicrobiota bacterium
CGCCATCGACAAGGCCGTTGCCAATGAGGGATGGAAGATCGTTGGCCTGACGCGGCTTTCGCCGGTGTTTCCCTTCACCTTGCTGAACTACGCCTTCGGCATCACGCGGGTTGGTCTCGGCCAATACGTGCTCGCCTCCTGGATCGGCATGCTGCCCGGCACGGTGCTCTTCGTTTATCTCGGCTCATTGGCCTCAGCAGGAGCCCAGGCCGAAGGCAAATCCATGGTGCAATGGCTCTTGCTCGCCGTTGGACTGGTGGCGACCATCGCCGTGACCGTGATGATCACGCAGCGCGCCCGACAGGCCCTGAACGAACGTTTGGCAGCAGCGGGCAGCACTGCGATCAAGCCGAAGCCCAACACCCCATGAGCTACGACGCCCAAACTGCGCTCTCCCCATGGGATGAACACAACCGGCATCTCGCCGCGAATGTGCATCCCGCCGACTGGCAGAATCCCACACCCGCCGAACGCTATCATCTCGTAGTCATCGGTGCCGGAACCGCTGGCCTTGTCACTGCTGCCGGTGCGGCTGGACTGGGAGCCAAGGTCGCACTGGTGGAGAAGCATTTGATGGGCGGGGATTGCCTGAATGTCGGTTGCGTGCCCTCCAAGGCCCTCTTGCGCGCAGCCCACGCTATCGCCCAGATCAGCCAGGCAAAGAATCTCGGCGTGCATCTCAATGGTGAACCCACAGTTGATTTCCCTGCCGTGATGGAGCGCGTCCGCCGCATCCGCTCCGGCATCAGTCATCATGATTCGGCCAAGCGGTTTCGCGATCTCGGCGTCGATGTCTTCCTCGGAGAAGGCAAGTTCATGGGCGATGACACTGTTGAGGTTGGCGGCCAGAAGTTGCGCTATAAGAAAGCCGTTATCACCACTGGCGCACGTGCGGCTGTCCCGGATATTCCCGGCCTCAAGGAAGCGGGTTTCCTCACGAATGAAACTGTCTTCAATCTCACCGAACTGCCTGCGCGGCTGGCAGTGTTGGGCGGTGGCCCGATCGGTTGCGAACTTGCCCAGGCCTTCCAGCGTCTCGGCACGCAAGTGACCATTCTACATAAGCACTCCCGCCTCATGCCGCATGACGACGCGGAAGCTGCTGCTATCGTGCAAGCCTCACTCCTCCTCGATGGCGTGCAAGTGGTGACGGATGCCGAGGTGGAAAAAGTGGAATCAAGCGGCAGCAGCAAACGCGTAATCTACCGCCATGCAGATAAAGCGAGCGCGATAGAGGTGGACGTCATCCTCGTCGCCACCGGCCGCCAACCAAATGTCCGCGGACTCGGTCTGGAGGGTGTCGGCGTAGCCTTTGATGAACGCCAAGGCGTGCAAGTGAATGACTTCCTGCAGACCACCAACCCGCGTATTTACGCCGCAGGCGATGTTTGCCTGGCTCGCAAGTTCACGCACGCGGCGGATTTCGCCGCCCGCATCGTCATCCAAAACACCCTGTTCCTCGGTCGCAAAAAACTCAGCGCCCTCACCATCCCGCACTGCA
>CAZRGY010000202.1:0-7438 GCA_964599715.1 uncultured Verrucomicrobiota bacterium
CGGAACGGCCAGTTCCGAGCAGACATTGCGACGGACCATCACGTAACGCGGGTCCTGCTCCACCATGCCGACGCGGGCGGCCTTGCCACTGCGCGCCACCCAGCCGGTGATCCCTTCGCCCACCCGCAAGCGAAGCGACTTGGCATTGGCCGGCAAACCATTGGCGGCCTGGATCTCCAGAAAACCGGTGTGGGGATTCAACAAAACCACTGAACCGCTGGAAGCCCGCATGATGCGCACTGCTTCCCGGATGATGCGCTCGAGCGCCTCCTGGGAATCGAGTGTGGAATGGATGACGTTGCTGACCTGATACAACAGGCGGGACCGTTCATAGCGTGCCTTCAGTTCGGCTAGTTCGTCGCTCACGCGCAGCACTATGGCGGGATTTTTCCAGATTTCCAGTGCGGAGAAACTATTCTGAACGGCGCAACACCGACCACGCTTGGGTGAAGTGGTGATCTGGAAAACCCAAGGCGCGTTTGATCTGATAGTCGCGCTCAATAACATTCTTGATCGACTGACAGCGTTTGAAATCTTCCCGCTTCAATTCCCCACGCAAGGCGAGCCGATGACCGAAGATGGGCACGGGAAAATCACTGCCGTGCAGGATGCGTTCGGCGAACCCCGGGCGCAGGCACTTGGTCAGGTGCGCGCAACGATTTAATGTGGCCAGCGCACTGCTGTCGCCGTAAAGCGTGGGATACTTCTCCAGCATCTCGCAAAAGATGTGGAAATACTCGGGGTCACCCAGACCGCTCTTAGTCGCGCAATGTGCGGCCACCACTTTCACGCCGCACTCCAGCGGCAGTTGCAACGTGCGCGGATCGGAATAGGCTTCGTTCACTACCGGCACGGTGTGTTCCCCACCCGTATGCGCGAGCAAAGGCAGTCCGGCCTCGGCCATGCGCTCCCAGAATTTCGTGTAGCGCTTGTCATTGCAATTCACGTTGTGACAATTCGGCAGCAGCTTAAGCATGGCTGCGCCACCAGCGAGACAACGCTCCAGTTCATCCAAAGCATCTGGTCGTGCCGGATGGATGGAGACGGCGGACAAGAACTCTTCGTGCTCTTTGGTGAGCTTCAGCAGGTACTCATTCGGCACATAGAAAGAACCCGCGCCTTCCAGTTTCTTTCCGTTTTCGTCATACACCCAGTCCTGCGCGAGCAGGACCAGCTTGCTCAAGGAAGACTCGCGCACCTGCTTCAGGAGATGCTCCACGTAGATCCGGTCAAAATCCTCCGCCTGCATTTCCGTATGCCCCAGGCCGATGTGACCGAGCATGAAATTCGCCAACGGCTTGTGCCACCAGCCGCGCACCCGCAGCCAACACCCGCTCCCCTGACGGCCATTGCCGACAAGATGCACGTGCATATCGATGGGTTGATCTTTCATAGTTCAATCATCCCAAATATGAATCCGGCGTTTATGTTTAAGATAGGATGCATACCCTTTTACGCCCCCTTGTATACTGACCTCATCTGGTGAAAATGTCTCGATGATCCGCGCTAAAGCGGCATAACTCGTGTGATTTTCTTTGAGTCTTAAAATCACATTTTTAGGACCACAAGCCTCAAGCTCTACCGTGCAATACTGGGTCAGCTTTTTGATACCTTTGATGATGCCCTCGTTGGTGATGCCGACATCGAAGGTGCCCACGCAATGCACTATACGATATATGTCTCTCGTCGGGAAAAGAATGAAATCACCCCAGCAGCCGTGTACCAAGGTCCAGCCAAACTCAGCTGCGCGCGCTTGAAATGATGCTAGAACTGTTTCATCTATGGACAGGAATCGAGGAGAATTTGGGTCAGAGGAAAATCTCAATGTTCCGGTAATATCAGGATGCAAGCAAGGCGTAGCCTCGCAGGCTTCAGCTATTGCAAGGATCAGCTTTTTCAATTCAGGAGCTGCCCATTCCAAATTCGCGGGTTCAGGCGGGAACCGTCTCAGCCCTCGCCATATTCTTCGTAACTTGGCAATATACCGCCGCTGGGGCGCACGATACCTCCGCTCATGGGCTTTATGCTTTTTCCCTCGTTTCATCGGGCGCCTTATCTTCTAGGAGCACAAAATGTATCTCCTCGACTAGTAACTGTCAGTTTTATTGTCGGCACACCGTAGATTCCTGCATTTCCAATTGACCCTTTGTACCAGAAACCGCTTTCTATCCCCCGTTACCGTGAGAAAATACCGCCAGCCCGGTCCATAGGCAAGGAGTCACGCCAGGGCATGAGCCAGTTAAAGAACATGATTCGCGGAGGGAAACCCGAGGTCATCATCCTCGAGCAGGGAGTCTTTACCCTTGGGCGGGATCAGGAGTGCGACTACCGGTTGGAGCATCCCTCCGTCTCCACAATCCATTGCGAGATACGCCGCGAACATGGCCAGGTCTTCGTGCGCGACCTCGGCAGCACGAATGGAACTTTTATCGAAGAGAAACCGGTGATCGGGGAAACGGAACTGTTGCCGGACCAGATCATCCGTTTCGGCGAACTGCCCTGGCGGTTTCAAGGCACCTCCTTACACGTGAATGAAACTGCTGCCGGGATGGAAGCAGCAGAAGCACCGCCGCCTTTCATCCCTGAGATTTCCATCAGTATCGACCGCAAGGCCAAGCAGGCCGAGGAAGCCGCCCTCAAAGAATTGCCGCCGGTGCAACGGCCTTGCTGCAAGCACCCGCGCACACCCGCCCTGCTCATCTGCCTGAACTGCCGCTCGGAGTTCTGCCCCGAATGTGTCAACACGCGCAAGACCTCGAAAGGTACCCGCCATTACTGCTACAACTGCAACGGGCGCTGCGAAGATATCGGTGTTTTTGAGCGGCAGCTTGAAGATCATACAGCGCTGCGCGAGCGACGGCGTAATCTCTTCCTGTGCCTGAACGATGTGTTCGGTTATCCATTCCGTGGTTGGGGCCCGGTCATCCTCTTCAGCGGAACGCTCATGATGACGGCATTGATCGTTCTGGGGCACCTGCTGCAATTCATGGGGCCGCTAAGCATCATCAGCACGTTTATCGGCGCCCTGGCTATTTTCGCGTATCTGGTCGCATACATGCATCAGGTGGTACAGTCCTCGGCCAATGGTGATGAACAATTGCCGGACTGGCTGGATCTCTCAGCTTGGTGGGAGGATATCGGGATACCGACCTGTCATTTCGTCGGCACGGTCCTGATCAGTTTCAGCCCGCTGTTGATCTATGTGATCTGCACGCTGTTCTATTCTTCACCGTATGTCTGGGTCCCTTTGTTGATTCTGGGGCTGAGTTATTTCCCGATGGCGTATCTCGCGGTGTGCATGTCGAGCTCCATCCTGGCGGCCAATCCGGTGACCGTCTTCTGGTCCATCGCCCGCGTGCCGTTGAATTACTATCTGGCGTGCATCATCTTCTGGGGGGCTTACTTCACGGGCTTCACCATCGATGTCGTGGTGGAATTCCTGCCTTCCCGATACTGGCTGCTGAGCGTCTTCATCCAACTCATCAGCATTCCCATCACGCTGTATCTTTACATCGTGGAGGCCCGGGTGCTCGGGCTCATCTATCATGGGAACTGGGACAAACTGGGCTGGTTCAAAGAAAAGGACTTGGACCGTTTAAAAACACCCAAGTAAGCAAGGCGGATTACAAGACAGTCTTCGGCACGGGAGTAGCGGCCTTGGCCACCGGGGCGGCGGGCTCCGTACGATTCAAATCCACCCGGGTCAGCCCAAGTTTGGGCGCCACGGAATCCAGAAACACCGAGATGATGCGGCGCAAATCACGGGCTTCCATCCGAAGCAGAAGATAAAGGCCGACCACGGACAGGAGCAACACCGCCCAAAGCGATTTGTATGGCAGAAAACCGATCAGTAATATCTCAAACGCCACAGTGAGCGCCACAACCGTTTCGGCCAAAAGGCTCGGCACCGTCTTCAGGCGGCAACGGAACAACTGAGCCCCATCCTTGTGCCCCTCAGCCACGGTGGTGAGCTGCAAAGTACACCAACGACTGCCGTAGATCTCGATGTCGTAATCGTTCCAACCCACGTCCGCCTTGTTCGGCCAGCTATGCTTGTCCAGCTCCTCCAGAATCGCGCTGAGAAATTCCACCCGGGTGAGCGGTTGCTTGGTCCAGTACTGGGCCAGTTCAAATACCTTGCCCTCGAACTGCGGTCCCATGGTGTCCATGGTCTCGCGATGAGAGAGCGGGGTGGGACTCTGCAACAGTCGCCCACGATACCGCGCCCAGCCGCGCGTGATGGGTTGCAGGAAAAAGAGCAGCGCCACCAAGGGTCGAAACGCCCAGTGCTTCTTGGTCTTGGGCATATCCGCTTGTGCTGCGGCGGTGATGCACATGCCCAAGGAGGTGAACAACGCGGCCCAGCCCAGGGGCATCAAGTGGGCGAATACGCCGCCCACGACAAACAATGGCCCCGTCACCAGCACATGAAACTCAAGGCTCGTCAGGAGCATCAATGCCATGGAGGCCTCGGAGGTGTAGATGGACTGAAAGAAAGCACTGCCGAAAACACCGTGGTAGATGACCGGCGAACGGGTCACGATGCCCAGCTTGGCCGGCGTGTAGATGCGCCCTTGCCAGATGCTGTTACCCAATGAATTGAAATACTCCGGATGCTTGCGCACCAGCATGGCCTCCGCCTCACCATAGCCGTGTTGTTGCTTCAGATAGGCACGGACATTGGAGCGGCGATAGTGCCACACAAATCCCGCCGGACTGAACCCGATGCGATAACCGCGCTGCTGCAAGCGCCAGCAGATATCTACATCATCACCGGCCGCGCGGAAGATGGGATCAAACCCGCCGATCTCATCCAGCGCCCATTTGTAGAACGCCATGTTACAGCCAGGGATGTGCTCAGCGATACGATCCGTCAGCATCACGTGCGCCGGACCGCCCGGAGACATCATGACCGCCGAGGCGACCCAGGAATCTTCTGGCGGCAGGAAGTTATGTCCACCGATGCCGACAAAGCGGGAGTTCAACAGATCGCCGACAAGATAATGCAACCAGTCTTCATCCGCGCGGCAATCCGAGTCGGTAAAGGCCACGATCTCACCGGTGGCAGCCTGGATACCGGTATTGCGCGCGACGGAGAGGCCCTGATTCTTTTTGTGACGGATGTAACGGGCGTAAGGAAAGTTCTTCGCGATCTCCGCTGAATCATCGGTGGAACCATCGTCCACCAGGATGACCTCGTAGTTCGAGTAGTTCAGGTGCTGCAGCGAGAGCAGGCAGGTCCGCAACGTGCGGGCTCCATTGTAGCTGGCCACCACCACGGAGACCTTGGGCTGATAGGGCAACGGGTAATACGGAGCGATCTGGAACTGTTGGCGCACCACGGTGTAAGCCGCCTTGGGTTGGCGATCATCCGTGGTCAGGCCAAAAGCCCAGTCCTCGATCTGATGCCCACCGGTGTGCCAGTCGTCTGTGAAGCTGAACACGACCACGCCGGCGAGACCGGAGCGAAAAGCCGTCTGGATCTGCCACTCCAGAAATTGCCCCTGGGCTTCCTCGCTTTCGCGCAGGGAATCCATGCCGAACTCACCGAGCATCAGCGGCTTCGTATCCGCGATCATCTGCAAGCGCGCGAGGTAATTGCTGAACGGACCTTGCTTGTGCAGGTAGAGATTGAAGCAGAGGAAATCGATGCGCTGCGAATGGAGAAACTCGGTGGGAGGATAGTTCGCAAAGGTGCAGAGACAGTTCGGGTCTACTTCCTTCACGATGTCCACCAATTCGTCGATGAATTCACCGACTTCCGTGGCTCCACTCCAGCGGACGACATCTGGCGGGATCTCATTCACCACGGAGAGGGCAAAGGTGGCCGGGTGCGAGGCACAGGCCTCAGCCGCCTGACGCACTGCGGCCTTGGCCTTCAGCATCAGGTCCGGCGAATCCAGAAAGCACAGATGCTTGCCCCAAGGGATATCCACCAACACCTTGAGGTCGAGGCTCTGCGCGAGGTCCAGCAACCACTTGGGCGGGACGTGATAGACGCGGACGAGATTGGCCCCCAGCAGCTTGATGAGTTTGAAATCCTGCGCGGTCTGCTCCGGCGAGGCAAACGCCTCCCCGTTTCCATTGGGCGCAAAGGGGCCATACGCCACGCCTTTGACGTGGAATTTTGCAGCACCCAATCGAAAGAATTTACCATCCACCGTTATCCGGGGACGTGAATTTGCCTCCGCTGCCATGCTTGCTTAGACGCCGTTATGTTCGAATATCATCACGCGAAGTGGGGGAATAATACGAAATGAGGCGAAAGTCGAGGCGTTCCATCAGCTCAATCGCGGCCATCATCACCCAAAAACGACGGCAAAAGCGACTTTGACCTCGAAATTTGGTCTTATTTTACATGTTGCAAATCAACAAGTTGCGCCTGCATAAACACAAAACCCCGGACGCTCTGTCCGGGGTCTCGCTTGAATTGATTGTCGGGTCGCTTACTTCACACGCGGCGGCAGCACCTTGTCCACCTTCACCTTTTCGAGCACGACGTACTTCGGCAGACCGTTCTCGGTCGGCACCTTCGTCTCGCCGACGATGAGCGGAGCGGCGTATTCCACGAACTTCTCGTTCGGCAGGAAGCCGTCTTCGGTGACCCATTCGCGCGGCAGGAAATGCTCCACGTTCGCGATGTCTTCCAACGGCTGCAAATCCACCGTCCACGTGTAAGGATTCGAGCTGAGACGCACGATCTTCGGCATGAAACCGCTCTTGCCCTCGATGGCTGCCTTCACCGCTGCGGCGCCGCACGCATAAGCCTCTTCCGCATCCGTCGCGCTGGCGTAATGCGCCGAGGCGCGTTGGGCGTAACCGAGCAACACCGTGCGCGTCTTCAGGTTCAACTTCTCCTGCACGATGCCCTTCAACACTTCACTGGCACCGGCGAGCACAGCGTGACCGAAAGCGTCGAGGCGCGTCTTGTCCGCACCGATCTCTTCGCCCTTCTCGTCCTTCACGCCTTCGCCGCAGACCACGATGCAATACTTGTAGGCGTCGACGGTCTCTTTGACCTTCGCGAGAAACTTCTCTTCGTTGAAGGGAATCTCCGGCAGCAAAATGATGTGCGGCGGGTTCGCCGGGTTGCCCTGCTTCGCGAGCACCGTGCCAGCCGCGATCCAGCCAGCCGCGCGACCCATCACTTCCACGATGCAGCAGGAGCCGTCATCCGTGGCCATGCTGCCGACGTCGAAACCGATCTCGGTCACGGTCGTAGAATTGTATTTGATCACGGAACCGTAACCCGGGCAGTGATCCGTGTGCGGCAAGTCGTTATCGATCGTCTTCGGCACACCGTTCACGCGCATGTCGTAGCCGCGCTTCACCGCTTCCAGATGGATCTTGTGCGCCGTGTCCTGCGAATCATTGCCGCCCGCGTAGAAGAAGTAACGGATGTTGTGCGCCTGGAAGACCTCGAAGAGACGGTCCATGT
>CAZRGY010000203.1:0-7389 GCA_964599715.1 uncultured Verrucomicrobiota bacterium
GCCGTCATTGGGCCGGGGAATTCATGAGCCGCTGCGTACCGGCCGGGCAATGGCCTTATACCCTAAAAATCGACACCTCACCCCAGCCCTCTCCCCGATCGAGGCGGAGAGGGAGGAGGTGGGGAAGTAGAGGACACGCCACCGAGGTCGGGCGGTTTCATTGCTCTTTGACATAGTTTCCTATGGGAAATGCAGAAGGCAGAAGGGAGAATGAAGAAATTCCCCTCTCTCCGGCTCTCTCCCCGCCACGCGGGGCGAGAGGGATGGAGTGAAAGCTTTTTGAATTTTTCAGGAAGTGGCTGGCGAGGGTTTGGTTTGGGAGGTTCGGCCTGATAGCTAGAGTGACGCAGCACAGGACGCATCGTAGGAGCAGCTCTGAACAGATCAAACAGGAAGGCCATCTTCAGGAAACGGTAATTGAATTACAGACCTATTATAAACCGCTGAATACGCAGAATACACTGAAGTAGGATGGGGCTTATATGGGTTGATATGGGGAACAGAGTGTAGCGGAAGCGAAGGAGTTGAGGCGGGCCAAAGCCCGCGTTTCACTGATGCTGGAGGCATCGTAGCTTGTAGCCGGTGGTTGAGCCCGTTTGCGGGCGACACCACCGGACCGCGCACCCAAACCGCATCGACCCTGAAAGGGTCGCAGCCAACCATCTCTGGCACGCCCTCCGGGGTGCGCTCCCATTCCACGACCTATCCGGTGGTGTCGTTCGTGCCTCGCTCAACCACCGGCTACAAGCTGTCATCCCTCCGGGATGTCCATTCGTCCCCTCTGGACGTTGGAAGTTGAACGTTGGAAGTTGGACGTTTTCCTATGACCTCACCCGCGCTCCTCCGATGCCATCATCCATTCCCGCTTGTCGTATGAGAGGTTCGGATTACCTTTGTCCGCATGAACCAGACGGGCAAAGCGTTTGAAGGGATTTTGGATCGCTACTTCGAGACGGTGCTGGCGAAGCATCCGGTGTATGCGAACTACACGGGCTTGAAGCACGGCGAGGGCAAGCTGGGTCGCGCGGACCTCAGATCGATCCAGACGGATGAGGCGTTGCGGCGTAGTACGTTGGCGGCACTCGAAGCGGTGAATCCGCGTGAGCTTTCCAATGAACAGCATCTGGACCGGCTGGCCTTGCGCAATCTCGTGCTGACTGAGCTGGAGGATTACGCCTCGGCGGGTCATGAGCTGTCGCCTGATGCGCCGGATCAGTTGCTGAACCTGCTCTTGCACGAACTCCAGCGCGGCGATGATGAACCGGCGCGCGCAGCGAAGAATATCCGGGCCGTGTTGCAAGCTGCCCCGCGGTATCTGGCGGAGGATGCGGAAGTGGTCATCCGCCCTGAGCGCGTGTGGCTGAAGATCATGCAGGAGACGTGTGATAGCGCGGAGTCGCTCTTCACGGCAGTGGCGGGATTTTTGGCGAAGCATCAACCGAGTGCCAAGGACGCCGCGCTCATCGCGAGTGTGCAAAAGGCGGTGAAGGGGTATCGCGATACGGTGAGTGCGCGTGAGCTGGCGCCGGAGGGTTCGTTCTCCGTCGGCCCGCAAGTCTTGCAGCGGCGCGTGCGGGATCAGGTGGGTTTGGATTATTCGCTCGGCGAGATCGAGGCTTTGGCCTTGGGCGAGGTGGAGCGGATAGGGGCCCTCTTGAAGCAAGCGTGCAAACGTTTCGGCAAGAACGCGAACCCCGAAGCCATCGTGGAACAGGCGCGCGCGGAGTGGAACCCCGGCACTGATCTGCTGGGCGTCTATCGCGAGGAGACGGATCGGGTGGCCAAGGCGTTTCGCCGGGCCAAGGCGGTGACCTTTCCGGAGGGGGATGAATTGCAGGTGCGTCCGGTGCCGGAGTTCATGCGGCATCTCTTTCCCACGGCGGCTTACTCTTCTCCCGGCGCGTTTGAGAAACGTCAGCGCGGTATCTTCTGGGTGAACGATCTCAGCACCACGAAGACAAGCGAAGCGGAGAAGCTCAAGGAACGGCAGCAGCACTTCGGCTTGAGCCTCACGGCCGCGCACGAGGCGTATCCGGGGCATCACTTGCAATTCGTCATCGCGAACCAGCATCCGCGCAAATGGCGGCGGCTGTTCGCCCATGCGGTCTTCTACGAGGGCTGGACGCTGTGGTGCGAGCAGATGATGGTGAACTTGCAGATTGATCGTTCTCCCTGGCTGGAAGTGCAGCAATTACACGATGCCCTGTGGCGTTGCCATCGCATCTTGGTGGACTTGCGCCTGCAGACGGGTCGCTATTCTTACGCGCAAGCGGTGAAGCACATGCAGAAGCATCTGGGTTTCACGAAGTCCCGCGCGGAGGCGGATGTGAACTGGTACACCAGCTCACCCGCAGTGCCGATGAGTTACTGGCTGGGCCGCTTGGAGAATGCGCGCTTGTATCGGCGATTGGTAGAAGGGCGCGGTTGGTCGCTCAAGAAGTTCAACGACTGGCTCCTCAGCCACGGCACCCTGCCGCAATCATGGCTGGAGAAGTATATGCTCGATTAAAACCGGGATCACTTGGCGGGCGGAGTGCCGAACATGTTCTCCAGCACGAGCAACAGCTCGCTCCCGCTAAAGGGCTTGTGCATCACGTGATCGGCGCCGAACTTTTCAGCCAGCGGAAGAAAATCCACCCGGCCATCCAGCATGCCGCCGGACATGGCGATGATCTTCATGGCGGGTGATTGCTTTCGCACGGCCTGGATGGTTTCCAGCCCGTCCTGCTCCGGCATGAGGATATCCGTCAGGATGACATCAGGCGGTGGTGCCAGCATGGCCATGGCATCCTTTCCGTTCGCCGCTTGCTTCACCTCGTAGCCATGGTGTTTCAGCCATAGACAAATGGTGGAGCGAAAGGAGTCGTTGTCGTCTATGACTAGAATGCTTGGCATGAGTTGGTGCTAACTCTTAACCCTCATTGTTTGGCCAGCAAGTGTTGACGGGCAAGATTGTTTTTCATAATTCCGGGACTTTTCCCGGCTTTTGGAAATATTATTTGCAACTGGCTGAGATGAGCTATCTTGCGCGACATGAACTTGTTGCCGTTTGGTGAATTGCCGCCATACCGTCCGCGCCGTTTTGTGCCGGAGAAGATCGATCTGGGTGATTGGGAACAGCTCCGTCCGCTTTTTGACCGGCTGGAAGTTGAAGTCATCCAATGTCTTACCGTGGCGGATTTAGAGCAATGGCTGCTGAACTGGGGTGAACTCAGTGCTGCGTTGGACGAAGAATCTTCCCGCCGCTACATCGCCATGTCATGCCACACGGAGAGCAAGGAAGCGGAAGCCGCCTACCTGCACTACGTGGAGAAGCTTGATCCCGAACTGAAGCCCCGCCACTTCAAACTGGAACAGATCTATCTCGAGAGCCCGTTGCGCAAGCAGCTCGATCAGGCGCGCTTTGCCGTCTTTGACCGCAGCATCCAGAACCACGTGGCCTTGTATCGTGAGGAAAACGTGGCGCTCGAGACGGAGGAAGCCAAGCTGGGGCAGCAGTATCAGAAGCTCGCCGGCAGCCTCACCGTGAACTTCCGTGGCGAGGAAAAGACACTCGTCCAGATGGGCCGTTATCTCGAGGAGCCAGATCGTGCCTTGCGCCAGGAAGCCTGGGAACTGGTTGCCAAACGTCGCTTGGAAGAAACAGACAAGTTCGAGGAATACTTCGACGGCCTCATCAAGCTTCGTGAGCAGATCGCGAAAAATGCGGGCTTCACGAACTACCGCGATTACGCCTTCAAGTTGCGTGAGCGTTTTGATTACACGCCGGAGGATTGCGCCAAGTTCCACCAAGCCATCGAGGACCACTTCATTCCCGTCTTGAAGCAGTTGCAAGCGGAGCGGAAAAAACAGCTCGGGGTGGAGCAATTGCGTCCGTGGGATCTTTCTGTGGACCCGTTCAATCGCGCGGCCTTGCGGCCTTTCGAGAACGTCGGCCAGATGGTGGCGAACACGCAGAAGATTTTCGATCAGATCGATGCCGGACTCGCCGCTGGTTTCCAGCAGATGCAAGATCTCAAGCTGCTGGATCTCGACAATCGTAAGGGCAAAGCCCCCGGTGGCTATCAATCCACGCTGAACGAAGCACGTTTGCCTTTCATCTTCATGAATGCAGTCGGCGTGCAGCGGGATGTGGAGACGATGTTGCATGAGGCCGGTCATGCCTTCCATGCCTTGGCCACGCGCGAACAGGATATCTATCCGTATCGCCATGCACCCATCGAGTTCTGTGAAGTCGCTTCGATGAGCATGGAGCTGCTGGGCAATGAATTCATCGAAGCGTTCTACAATCAGGACGATGCTAATCGCGCGCGTAAGACGCACCTCGAAGGCATCATCGGCATCTTCCCATGGATCGCCACGGTGGATGCCTTCCAGCACTGGATCTACACGCATCCCGGCCACACGCGCGCAGAGCGCAAGGCAGCGTGGCTGTCACTGATGGATCGCTTTGGTGGCTCTACGGATTGGAGCGGCTACGAAGAAGCGCGCGCCTTCATGTGGCACCGCCAGTTGCACATCTTCCTGTATCCATTCTATTACGTGGAGTATGGCATCGCACAGCTCGGGGCGTTGCAGGTCTGGGCGAACTCGAAGGCGAACAAGGCCAAGGCGCTGAAGGATTATCAAGATGCGTTGGCTTTGGGCGGCTCACGGCCATTGCCGGAACTGTTCAGTGCGGCCGGATGCCGCTTCCAGTTCGATGGCCCGACAGTGCAGCCACTCGTGAAGCTCGTGACGGATGAGCTGGCTTCGATGGCCTAACCGTCTCCAGAGCCTCGAACATGGATGAGCCCGTCTATACTTATGTCCCCCGCCAGCCGCGCTGGTATGAGACGGTGACGGGTCGTATCCTCGGGCTGAACATCGTCATGTTCATCGCCCAGATCATACTGGACGATGAGGATAAGGAGTTCACCTATTCTTGGGCGCTCAGTGTGCCGGGGATACAGGAGGGGCACTGGTGGCAGTTGCTCACCTTTCAAGTATTGCATGGTGGTCCGCTGCATCTGCTGATCAATTGTCTCATCATCCACGTCATGGGGCGGGCCGTCGAATCGTTCATCGGTGGGCGACGTTTGTTAACGGCCTACTTTTTGAGCGGCATCGCGGGCGGCTTGTTAGAGATGGCCATTAAATGGCACTCACCCGAAGGGATGCATACCGCGGTGTTGGGTGCTTCGGCCGGCGCTTGTGGACTGGTCGCGGTGTTTGCGACGATGTTTCCTTTCCAGCGCCTTCGGGTACTTATCTTTTTCATCATCCCCATCGCCATGAGTGCCCGGACCTTGCTCTTGCTGACCATCGGTCTCTCGGTGGTCGGGATGACCGGCATCATGCATGACGGCATCGCCCACGCCGGGCATCTGGGCGGCATCATCTGGGGGATATTGCATGCCCGCCTCTGGCTGCGCCGGTTTGCGGGGCCACCTCCGCTGCCCTGAAAAATTCCGACCTGTCGTTAGACAAATATTTGGGGTATATACGTCTGCCAAGTGAGCATGACGGATTTGCAACGTATCGAGGAGCTTTACGATGAGCACGCCCGGACGTTGCATGCCTTTCTCCTGAACCTCACCCGGAGCGAGGCAGATACCAAGGACATCCTGCAGGAACTCTTCATCAAATTGGCCAAGCAACCGGGATTGCTCAAAGGCTTGCGCGATGAAAAAGCCTTTCTTTTACGGTTAGCCCACAATCAAGCCATCGACCTCATGCGGCGGAATGCCAGCAAAGGTCGGGTGGTAGAGGAGCTCAGTGAGGCGTCGGTCGGACTTTTTCAAGATGCGGCCGATCCGGATGCGAAAGCCTTCCGCAAAGAACTCTCACTTGCCCTCGGTGAATTACCACCAGATCAACGCGCCGTGGTGCATCTGAAGCTCTGGGCAGGTCTGACCTTTGAGGAGATCGCCGATGCGCTGGAGCTTTCACCGAACACGGCGGCGAGCCGCTGCCGCTACGGATTAGACAAACTTCGGGCGCGGCTGCGTCCTCTCTATGACGAGATCAAATAAATGAAACCGGACGATTTCGAATTCCAGTTGCAGAACCAGCCCTTGCGCGGATTACCCGCCGAGTGGCGGAGCGAGGTCTTATCAGCCGCGAAGGATGCGGTGGCAAACACAGAGGCGCTGAAACCTGCGGCGCCAGCCTCTTGGTGGCGAGAGTTGCTCTGGCCTTGTCCACAAGCTTGGGCGGGGCTGGCGGCCGCCTGGGTGGTGATCTTCGGTTTGAACTGGGCTAATAACCGCACGACCGATGGGCAGACGATGCAGGCACGTCGTGAAATGACCGAAGCGGAGCGTATGGCCTTCGTAGAGCAACAGCGGTTACTGGCGAATTTGTTGGAATCGCAGATGACGGTCACTCCGCCGCCGGTAGAGAAGACACATCCGCCCCGCAGTGAGGCGGATATAGACCATCGTCGGGCTTATCGGCGGTTCAGAGAAACAATTTTGGCCTAAGTGGTTATCAAACCCAGACGCCTGGGAGGTGAGGTTGGTTATGAATGAATCCAAGCAAAGCATTTGGAGCCGGCAATGGGATTGGCAGACGCCAGTATTTCGATTCTTGAAGAGCTTCTGGCTCGCGGTTCTCAAGGTATCTGCATACTTAACGTATAGAAGAGTGGCTTTTATTGCCGCTTGTATAGTCACACTGGTGGCGTTGTTTTATGCCGTGGAGAACTGGCGCGGTAAGACAGCTTGGGAGAAGCATAAGCGTCAGATGGCAGCGGCGGGTGTGAATTTGGATTGGGAATCTTACATCGCCACCAATAGTCATTTACGGGTTAAGGCTGAATCGGAGAAGGCCATACTGGTAAGGTCGGTATTGCAACGTTCCGTTGAGACTATCACCACGAATTCTACCAGGTTCTCTTTGTCACCTTATCATCTGGCGATCAGTAATATAAGCTGGCCACCCACGTTTGAAGAGATGCAAGGGTTGCGCAAACATAGCGCTGATCAGATCACGCGTGAGCGCATGATTGAGCACGGAGGCAGACCGGTTGAAGTTGATTTATCAGCATTTTTGGGGAAACCAGCGCATGAGGTAGCGAGTGCACTGGCGGCGAAATCGGGTCTCGCTATTGAAGCAGTGGTGGATCAGCGATATCTGGGGGGCAGCTCAGTGATCAGGGAGGAGACGCTTAAATCCTTTGAAGGGATAGATTCGTTGGATGTGATCAAATTGCTGCTCGAATCATCTGCGCTGACATTGGTGCCCAGTTCGACGCGAGGAGTTTTTTATCTCAAACGTGATATCTCACTCGATTCTTATCGGGCTTGGTATGCCTTGCACGAGTCTCTTCTGGCCAAGCATTTCGCTGGCATCATGGCCAAAGGCATGAAGCTGGACACAAATCTGGAAGACCCCTTGAGAAGTGCC
>CAZRGY010000204.1:0-7368 GCA_964599715.1 uncultured Verrucomicrobiota bacterium
TTAGAAGGGCGGGAGGAACGGGTGATAATCATCGGGGCCTTGGCGGCGTTGGTGGCGATCGGGGTGGATTCGTTGTTCAGCTTTCCTTTGGACCGTGAGGTGCCGCCGTTGTTCGCGGCGGTGTTGGTGGCGCTGGTGTTGCAGATGGGGGTGCGACGGCGAAGTGCTTCGGCGGATGCGGTGGGACTGCCAGCTAGAAGCTGGCAGCACGGGGTCATGGCGGCGGTATTGCTGGCGGGCGCGGTGGGGATGGGTGTGTGGCACGCGCGGCTGTGGGTGGCGGATGGTTTCTTCAAGCAACAGTTGGCGGCGTTGCGGCGGTCGGATTGGGCGGAGGTGGTGCGGCTCGGCGCTTTGGTGAAGGCTAATGATCCGACACGGATAGAGGCGTATCGGTTTTCAGGACGGGCGCAGGAGCGGTTGGGGCAGATCGATGAGGCGTGGATGGACCTGAAGCTGGCGCAGCAACACGCACCGGATGAGACGCAGTTGCTGTATTACCTGGCGCTGTGTGCGCAGAAACGCGGGCAATTCACGCAAGCGGAGGAATTCTTGCGGCGGGCGGCGGCGATCGCGCCGGATGAGGCGGTGTATCCGCATCACTTGGGTTTGTTGTATCTGGCACAGCAGGATGCGGCCGGGGCGGTGAAGGAATTGCAGATCGCGAAAGAGCTAAATCCAAACGACGCCACGGTGTATTTCAATCTGGGGCTGGCGTATGAGATGATGGGGCAGAACGCAGAGGCGCGTGCGAATTATCAGAAGGCGTTGGCGTTGAGACCGGGATGGGAGGAGGCGAGGCAGAAGATCAATGACCAATGACGAAGATCGAATGACGAACCCCAAAAATCCAAGTGAAGTGTTCACCGTTCGCCGAGTAGTATTTTTTGCTCTTCTGTGAGCGCTTTCAAGGCGGTGCGATAGTCATTGTCGGAATCGAAATCATCACGACGGACGCGACCGGCAGAAACGGTTTTGACGAGCTTGGGATAATTGTCCTCCAGGTCGAACAGATAATGGGTTCGAAAGCTGGCTGTGCCGGTCATCTTCGCGGTCGCCAAGTAAGCGAAGGGAAAATCTTTTCCGGAAATAAAACGTCCTTCGAATTGTTCCGGCTCGGCTACGAAGAAGGGGGTAAACCAGTTTGAGTTGGGACTGGTCTCGATGACGATCATGATGGATCCGAAACTCAACCGCTCTTTATCACGATCAGGATAATCCAAGCGAATTATCCGGCGGCCTTTTGAATACGCAATTTCTTCCACCTTTGGTGTCTGTCGTACCATTTTCCATTTGAGGGCTTTGGGAGTAGGAGCGGACAAAGTGTCGTCAATAAGCGGTTGGTTTTTCTGGAAGTAATGGAGCTGAAATTCCAAGGGGATATCCGTTAGCCAATTTGGTCCTTTGTTCCAATTGAGGAGGTAGCAAGGTCTTGGAGTGGCGGAACGCTGGCCATCGTCTTCCGCATGCAACGGTAGTGCGGCCAAGAGCAGGTAAAGGGCAAGGCAAATAGAGGAATATCGCCATAAGGCGGGATGCGCGGATGGTGTGTTGGCAATCCACTCGGTAGCACGCGGAATAATGAGTTTAAATTTGGTCTCCAAGTCCATGGTTGATGCTATGGAATCAGATTTGCTTTAGGAAGGTAAATAGGGAGATGCAAGGGCGGCGGAGCACCACCGCCCTGCCGGGGTGGGAGAATGGAAACGCAGCAAGGCCCCGACATCAGATGCCGGGGTGAAATGCAGCGTAACCCGCACGCAGGATGCATGCGCTACGGGGGGTGATGCCGCGTCAAGAATCGGTCAGGGGACGTGGTGCAACGGGTCGGGAGAGCAGCCGAGATGGGCCCCGACCAAAACGCCGGGGTAAACTGCACGGACGGCAAGCCAGCCCCGACATCGGATGCCTGGGTAAAAGGCTTGCGCTACGAGGGGAGGCGACGCGTCAAGCCGCCTCGGGCGGAAAGCGGAGTCAAGCCTCCGCACTCCAAAATGTGAGTTGCGTGGATAAGGGTTGCTACAATTTTCTGAGTCAGAATGGGTTGGGTTTGGTGAATAAGTTTTAAGGAAAAGCGATGGTGGAATTGCGGTTTCGTGGTAAGTTTTTCATTGCTGGCCTTTCTGGTCGGCAAACGAAGGAGGATGAGAGTGTTGGTCGGTGAAGGCGGACGCTCGAATTCCACAAAGAACAGAATGAAGAATTGAGAATTTGGAATGTAGAAAAGGAGGGAGTATGGGGAAGAGGGGACGAGTGGACGTGGATTTAAGGCAGAGCCTTGTGCCTCGGCTGAAGAAGGGGCGGCGCGCTGGGACAGACGCGCCTTACCAGTTTGCGGAGGATTTGGCGCGGCCGATCTTATTTGGTTGGGCGGTGGTGAAGGCCTTAGTTTGGGACGGCGGCACGCCGTCCCTCCCTTGGAGGAGAGGGGCTAGGACGGTGATTTCGCACCTTGATTTCGCTGTTTCAGAGTCTAACTTATCCCACTCTATGCGCATGTCCATGAATTCAGGCGTTTTGGCTTTATGTGTGCTGGCGGGTTCCTTGGTGAGCTCCCACGCGGCTGAGATCAATGCCAAGCCGAAACAGGAAAACCGGGTTCCTTTCCCGGTGGTGGCCCCCGCTTCCGATGAGGGGATCAATAACATCAAGAAGTTCACGTATTCCCAGGATTTCAAGGTCGATATGGTGGCGGCGGAGCCGATGCTGGCGAACCCGGTGGCTTTCTGCATCGATGAGCAGAACAATTTCTACGTCTCGGAGACGTATCGCTACCGGAGCTCGGTGCTGGATATCCGGCACTACATGTTCATGTTGGAGGATGACATGGCGGTGCGGACGGTGGATGACCGGATCGCGATGACGCGGCGGCATTTCGGTCCGGCAGCGGATGAATTGGCGATCGAGTCCGAGGTGGTGCGCTATGTCCAGCGCGGAGCCGACGGGATGGCGAACAAGTCCACGATCTTCGCGGATGGTTTCAACACGATGCTGGACGGTATCGCCTCCGGCGTGCTGGCGCGGAAGGGCAAAGTCTATTTCACGAACATCCCGAACCTCTGGGAGCTGGAAGATACGAACGGTGACGGGGTGGCGGATAAGCGCAACTCGATGAGCTATGGCTGGGGCGTGCGCTTCAGCTATACGGGGCATGATTTCCACGGCCTGGCGATCGGACCGGACGGCAAGCTGTATTTCAGCATCGGTGATCGCGGTGCGAACATCAAAACGAAGGAAGGCAAGGTGCTGGCCTATCCTGATGAGGGCGGGGTGTTCCGCTGTAATCTGGACGGCTCGGAGCTGGAGATGGTACATCGCGGGCTGCGGAATCCGCAGGAATTGGCCTTCGATGATTACGGCAACCTCTTCACGGGAGATAATGATTGCGACAACGGTGACCGCGAGCGCTGGGTGTACATCGCCGAGGGCGCGGAGAGCGGCTGGCGGGTGGGTTATCAGCACGCGCCATTGGGCCGCGCGGGCGCGTGGATGAGCGAGAAGTTGTGGAACACGGCGGATATCAACACGGCTTCTTACCTGATTCCGCCGATCGCGAATATCGAGAACGGTCCCTCGGGCCTGACGTACAATCCGGGCACGGGTTTCCCGGAGGAGTATCGTGGGAGCTTTTTCCTGTGCCATTTCAAAGGGCAGGCCTCGGTGTCCGGCATCCACCGGCATACGGTGACGCCGAAGGGGGCTTCCTTTGATCTCGTCGATCACGGCAAGTTCATCTGGAATACGCTGACGACGGATGTGGACTTCGGCTACGACGGCGCGATGTATTTCTCGGACTGGCATCATGACTGGCCGAAGTCCGCGCGTGGGCGCATCTATCGCATGGTGCATCCGGAAGCGATCAAGGACCCGGCGGTGGCGCAAGTGAAGCAGCTCTTCGCCGAAGGGTTCGACAAGCGTTCGGCCAAGGAACTGGCGGGATTGCTGGAGCACAAGGACAAGCGGGTGCGCCAGGAATCGCAGTTCGCGCTGGTGGACAAGGGCGACAGCTCCATCAAGGTGTTCGCGGATGTGGCGAAGAAATCGAATAACCAACTGGCACGTTTGCATGCGATCTGGGGCCTCGGCCAGCTTGCTCGCAAGAGCAGCAAGGCGCTGGATGCGGCGCGGCCTTTTTTGAGCGACAAGGATGACGAGGTGCGCGCACAGGCGGCGAAGGTGCTGGGCGATGCGAAGGACGCGAAGTCGCTGGATACGTTGGTGAAGTTGCTGAAAGACCCGAGCAATCGCGTGAAGTATTTCGCGGCGTATGGCGTGGGCCGGCAGGCGAACAAAGGGACGTTCGGCGCGGTGACAGATATGCTGCGCGCGAACAATGACGAGGATCTTTACCTGCGTCACGCGGGGGTGATGGCGCTGACCTGGATCAATGACAAGGGTGCGCTTATCACGGCGGCCAAGGACAGCGCGCGGCCGGTGCGCCTGGCTTCCTTGCTGGCGATGCGCCGATTGGAACTGCCCGAAGTGGCGATGTTCCTGAGCGACAGCGATGAACACCTGGTGTTGGAAGCGGTGCGCGCCATCAATGATGTGCCGATCATCGGCGCGATGCCGAAGCTGGCGGCGCTGATCGCGAAGCCTTCCGAGGTGGAGCCGGTGGCGTTGCGCGTGGTGAACGCGAATTTCCGCGTGGGCACGGCGGATACGGCGAAGGCTTTGGCCAAAGCCGCGGCGAACAAGCAAGCCCCGGTGCTGACCCGCACGGAGTCGTTAGGCGCCTTGGGCCGGTGGGCGAATCCGCCGGCGCGGGATCGCATCATGGGAGTTTACCGGCCGTTGCCGGAGCGTGATGGGAATACGGCCACGGCGGCATTGGCCCCGGTGTTGAACGACATCCTCAAGACCGCACCGGATGATGTGCGCATCGCGGCCATCCAGGCAGCGGGCGAGATGAACCTGAAGTCATCCTCGCCGGTCATCGCCGATCTGGTGAAGGACACGAAGCTGGCGGCGAAGGTGCGCGTGGAGGCGTTGAAGGCGCTGGAGAAGCTGGGCTACGAGAAGCTGGCCGAAGCGGTGCAGGTGGCGGTGAGCGATTCCGCGGAATTGCTCCGCAAGGAAGGCAACCGCATCCAGGCGAAGATCGGTCCGAAGGACGCGACGGTGCAGCTCAGCAGCATCTTGGACAAGGGCACGGTCGGTGAGCAGCAAGGTGCGCTGGCGACCTTGGCGGATATCAAAGGCAACAAGGCGGACCAATTGATCGGCAAGTGGGTGGACAAGCTGGTCGCTGGCAAGGTGCCGAACGAGATCCGTTGGGACATCGTGGCCGCCGCCCAGGCGCGCAACGCGAAGAGCGTGAAGGAGAAGCTGGCGAAGTATAATTCGACGTTGAACAGCACGAACCTGGTCACCAAGTATCGCGACCTGCAATGGGGTGGTGACGCGGTGAACGGCAAGAAGCTCTTCTACGAGAAGGTGGAGGCTTCCTGCTTGCGCTGCCATCAAATCAACAAAGAGGGTGGCGACGTGGGGCCGCATATGGACGGCATCGCGAGCCGCGTGAACCGGGAGTATCTGCTGGAGGCCATCGTGGATCCGAACGCGAAGATCGCGCAGGGCTTCGACACGGTGCTGGTCACGAAGAAGAACGACACGACGGTGGCGGGTATCTTGAAGACTGAGACCAAAGATGAGCTGGGCATCCTCGTGCAGGATGAGGATGGTTTCAACATCGTTAAGGTGAAGACGGCGGATGTGAAGGCCCGCGAGAAGGGCATGTCCGGCATGCCGCCGGGATATGCGGACGTCCTGCCCAAGCAGGATATCCGCGACATCATCGCGTTCCTGGCGACGATGAAGTAAAGGATTCGGGCGATTAAATTGCCCAAACAAAAACCCGGTGAAGGGCAACCTTCACCGGGTTTTCTGATTCTAAGAGTGACCGACTTAGTGGCAGCCGCAGCCGCCGCTGTCGTTGCAGCAACCGCCGTCATCCATGTCGTCCTGGGTCGGCAGGCGGCCGAGCTCGAAGGTCTTGGAGACGTGCTTCATCACGTAGTCCTGAATGGTGCTGACTTCGCGTTGGGCATCGAGAAAGTTCTTGGCGATCGGGTTGTTCAAGAGGGCATCGCGATGCTGGTTGAACTCCTCGATCTCCTGCTCCGTGAGCTGCATGCCCATCTGCTGCTTCTGCTGGAGCATCTGGCCCTTCAGGCTCAGCGTGTCATACTGGCCGCGTGAGGGTTCGTCTTCAAGGAAGGCAGCAATCTGGCCGCGGAGACGTTGAAATTCTGGGTCGTTGAGGATCGCTTCGCAAAGCTCGGTGGTCTTCGCGGCAATCGTCACGTTGGTTTCGGTGGCAATCATGCTCATGCTTTTGTTTAATGTTCCGCAGACGCCAGCGAACCTCGCTACGTCCTGCAAAGCCCACTTAAACACACCTTCTGGCTGAACGCAACCTTGGGAATGGCAAGATAGGGTTTGCCAGCCCCGGCCAGTCTTGCCGCTGGACGCCAAACTCCCTATAACCAACGCCATGCACCGTCTCTGGCCGAAAGTATTCTTTGCCCTGGCCTTGCTCATTTCCCAGCCGCTCCACGCGCCAGCTGCCCAACAGGCGCCCGTCAAAATCATTTTCGATACGGACATGGACAGTGATTGCGACGATGTCGGGGCACTGGCCATGTTGCACGAGCTGGCGGACAAAGGAGAGGTGGAGTTGCTAGCCGTGATGACCTCATCGAGCAATCCCTGGTCGGCTGCCTGTGTCGATGCGGTGAACACTTATTTCGGGCGACCGGACCTTCCTTTGGGTAAGTATCAGGGGAAGGTTTCTCCGAGTGCTTCGAGATACGCACAGAAGATCGCCGAGCGCTATCCGCAAGACACGGGTAAAGGCGAGCAACTGCCTTCAGCGTTCGCTCTCTATCAACGCATCCTCTCGCAACAACCCGACCAGAGTGTGGTGATCCTGACCGTCGGAGACCTCAGTAATCTGGCGGCCCTGCTGAAGCATGAGCCCGAGGCGGGGGCAGCTTCCGGTGAAGCCTTGGTGAGGCGTAAGGTGCGCGAATGGGTCTGCATGGGCGGTAACTTCATCGGCAAACCGGCGAAGGACGATCTCAAGCTGGGTAACAACAACTTCACGATGGACAAGTCCAGCTCCTATCACGCGGTGAAACATTGGCCGGGGCTCATCACGTTTGTCGGGCGTGAGGTCGGGTCGGTGCCGAGCGGTTTGAAGGCGGGGAAACGACTGGTGGAGTTGCCAGCTGATAACATCGTGCGTGCCGCTTACGAGTATTACTTTGGTGGCAAGGTGCAGGACCGTCACGTGGCCGACCAGACGGCTGTGCTCTATGCCGCACGTGGACTGCGCGATTACTGGGATATTGAAAAACGCGGCTT
>CAZRGY010000205.1:0-6977 GCA_964599715.1 uncultured Verrucomicrobiota bacterium
GCGGATCTCGAGTTCGAAGAGGCGGGGGCGATTTTGAAAGGCGATGCGCAAGACATCGCGAAAGCCACGGGTGGTGATGAAGGCGGTGCGGGCACCTTGCCGCTCGAGCAACGCATTGGTGCCGCGGGTGGTGCCCAGACGGATACGCACTTCGCCGACGGGTTCCGTCATCGGGCGGGCCAAGAGCCAGCGCACACCGGCGACGGGGGCTTCGAGCGAGGAACGCAGTTCGTAGCGCAGGCCGACGGAAGTATCGGCGGGCAGGGGAGTTTCCAGCTCGATCTGGCCAGTGGCGTTATCAAAGGACTTCACCAGTGAGGTGAAGGCTTGGCCATCGGGCAAAGTGAGGGACAGGGTCCAGCCGTTGAAGAAGTATTGTGGGTCGCGTTTGCGCTCGCTGTCGATGATGGTGTGGCCGGTGGTGCCGATAGCGGTCACCCCGAGGAAGGCGCCGGTGCTCAGGAGCTTGCAGGTGTGCAGGGTGCCATCCGGGGCGCGCCCCACGCAATCGGTGAACGTGCCGCCAACATCGATCCAAAATTCCCAACCGGCATCCATCGCGGTGAGTATAGGGAAAGCGGTCAGCAGGCCAATGCTGCAACTTAAGGAAAAAGCTTAGGCCTGGTTATTCGATTCTGGTTCCCGTTTTGTAAGAGGTATTGCTTGCGGACGAGGCGATGAATGGTTTCTGTAGCGAAAGTCATTTTATCAAGAAGACAAGTTATGGAATGGATCACACAACCGGAAATCTGGATCAGTCTGTTGACGTTGACGCTTTTGGAGGTCGTGCTGGGCGTCGATAACATCATCTTCATCTCCATCCTGAGCGGGAAACTGCCGGTGGAGCAGCAAAAGAAGGCGCGGCAAATGGGTCTGGGTGCGGCATTGATCACCCGGGTGCTGCTGCTGTGCAGCCTGGCGTGGGTGATGAAACTGGACAAGGAGCCCATCTTTTCCTTCGCATTTCCGGGTGGTGAGTTCGCGCCGACTTGGAAGGATATGATCTTGCTGGTGGGCGGTCTTTTCCTCATCGGCAAGAGCACGTATGAGATCCATGAGAAGCTGGAGGGTGTGGATGGGGGGCATAATCCGACGGGCAAGGCCTCGTTCAACAGCGTCATCTTCCAGATCATGATGCTGGATATCGTGTTCTCGCTGGACTCGGTGATCACCGCGGTGGGAATGGTGAAGCAGATCGGGGTGATGATCGCGGCGGTGGTGATCGCCATGATCGTGATGCTGATGTTCGTGAACCAGATCAGTGATTTCGTGGAGCGGCATCCGGCCATCAAGATGCTGGCGCTGAGTTTCCTTATCCTTATCGGGGTGATGCTGGTGGCGGAGGGATTGGGGCAGCATTTCCCGAAGGGCTACATCTACTTTGCCATGGCGTTCTCGGTGATGGTGGAACTGCTGAACATGAAGATGAAGAAGAAGTCCCAGAAGGTGGCGTTGCATCAGCCGTACAAGTGAAATGACGAAGGATGGAATCCGAATGACTAAGGAAAGAGTAAGAGCGAATAAAAAAGGGTAGCAGTGACTGTTGAGGGGGAGAAGTCGAGGCGTCAAGCCGCCTCGGGGGGGGACCCCGACCTTGCGATACGGGGCAAGAAGCGGAGTCAAGCCTCCGCACTCCCAAAAGGGTTAGAGCCTCCTTACGTCTGCTGCTACGGTCTTGGGGGAGGAACGCAGCAGGGATGCAGCGTAACCCGCACTCAGGATGAGTGCGCTACATGGGGAGGCGTCGGTGAGGATGTGGTATGGCTGAGCAGAAAATGGTTGCAGCTGATCGAGGACGAAGGACGGCTGCGCCCCGACTTATCAGCACGGGGTTCAGAGCGAGGACGATTTTCAGGGCTTTAGCAGGTCGAGGAGGGTTTTGGTGATCTTGGGGGCGGCTTGGACTTCGAGGTAGCTGGATTTGGCGCGCCAGGTTTCGTAGCCGCCGAGTTCGTGGTGTTTCACGGTGGGGAGGTAGCCGTTGTAGCCATTGGCAAGAGAGACGGTGAAGGTCTGTTTGGCCGGGCTTTTTTCGCGAAGTTCGAGACCAATCTCCACAAAGACTTCGCACGGGATGGCAGTGATGCCGAGATCGCCAAGGCGCATGGCCTGGAGAATGGCTTTCACTTCGGCGGGGTATTCCGCCATCTGGACGGTTTCGCGGGCATAAATCTCTTCCAAGGTATCCATGCGCGGGAAATTTCGGGCACGAGACATAATCTCCTTGGCACGGGTGACTTCTTCAGTCGTGGGGCGACGGACACCCAAGGTGACCTCTGTCTGTTTCACGCCGAGCGGAACCCAGTCCTGATACTGAATCTTCTCCACGGCGGAGAGGGCGGCCTGGGCGATGTCATTGGCCACGAGATTGATCTGCTCGTAAGGAGCGCGCTTGGGGCCCGGCTCGCGGAAGTTGATGTTATTGATATTCCCGCTGGCCCCATTGGAGAGGAGGGCGACGAAATCGGGTGAAGGGTTGTTCGCCGTCACCAGTTTCTTCACGCGTTCACAGAAAGCGCCGTAGTAATCCGCCGAGATATGGCCACCACCGGTTCCGCCCACGTAGTGCAGGGAGTAATTCGCATAGAGTGCGATGGGCTTGCCATTGGTGCCGACAAGGGAGATGACGGAGACGGTGGGATCAATGGGGCCGGAGGGTTCGATGAGTTCCTTGCTGCCGCGCGGGGGGTTCATCTTCACCTTGTCCACGCCGCCGAAGGGATTTTTGTAGAGCGCCTCGTTCTTCACGAACCAGCGGCGGTTGAAGACCTGGTCGGGTTCATCAGCGGAAGCCCAGCCGATGCGGGCGGGCTGCAGATTGTTCAAAGCGCGGCGGATGCCATCGGCGATGCGGCGGGTGAGAAAGACCTGATACTCGGGATCGGCATTACTCTGGAAGACGCTGCCGCTGGTGGGGGCGGAATGGGTGTGCGTGGCGGACATCATCATGTTCGCAAGTGGCAGACCCGTGGCTTCGTGGACCATCTGCTTGGCGGCATCGAAGACCTCGCGGGGAATCATGCAGCTATCGCAGACGACCAACACGAGCTTGGTAGTGCCATCATCGAGGGCGAGGCAACGGGCGTGGAGTTCATCATGGACATGCGTGGCGGTGACATCGCGCATGTTGCCATTGATGGAAGTGCCGAGCGGGGGCGTGATGTTGCTGGTGGCGGCGCCCGCGCGGAAGAGGCGCTTCGGGGCGGTAGCGTTTTGGGCGATGGCGGTGGAGATGAAGACGCAGAGGCTGAGGAACAGCAGGGCGAGATGATGGATGAGGCGTTTCATATTGAGAAGGTCGGTAGCGGACATGGTAGGTGGAGCAGAAGAGGAACGGCAAGTGTAGAAGGCGGGAAAGAGGTGGGAAATACAATGCATGGGACCTTTCCCCCGATGACCCCCTTGATGGTTGGTTATGCGGAATGCCAGTTTGCGAGCACCTGCTTACCCCACGGAATCGTCTCGAAACGGAACAGGAAACGCCCGATGGTTTCTGGAACATCAGTGACATTGAAATGGTCGGAGATGTCAGCGATCTGTTGGGACCATCCGTGGTATTCCTGATCCCAAGGCAGTTTTCGGCCGAGGTCGAATTCGGCCACCACCAGCGGATCGAACCGGCGGCACAATTCGTACAGACCGAGGGCATGAGGGTCAACCAGGCCGTAGAGTTCATCGCCAAACATGTACCTGCGATATGCGCTCAGCATTTCATTCATGGCGTTCGCGAAATCTGCCGCCGAGCCATCCGCGACGGCTTTAAGCACGGACTTAATCGCTTTGATGTACGCGGGATCCTTCTTCGTGGACGGTACGGTGGCAGATTGAAGAAGGTGGTGATCTTTCCGCAGCAGGGAGGTAACGCCTGTCAAGATTGGGGCAGGCGGTTGGTGGTCGAGCTTGGCCATGTCTGCAAGGTGTTTGGCGGCGGTGAAATCACGGGCGGCGATAGCTTGGAGGATGGGACGCCAAAGTTCATCGTGGTTGCAGTTGCCGTTCCATTGGCCCGAAGCCCATTGATAGCGTGCGCCGATCGAGAGCCGTAGCGCCAATTCCAGGGGCGAGTTCAGGGCAAACCGCCGAAGGATGCCATCACCGATGCAGTCGGGTGGAAAGAGACCGTCACCGGATCTCTTGCCAGTCAGGCAGATCACCTGAAGCTGGTCATCAGGCAGGGAGGCAAATCGCCGGTGTTTTTTCCACAACGGATCTTTGAGGAGTTCATCGGCCGCCAGAGTCTTGCGGGTGATCAACTCCCAGACGCTGGCCGAAGCATTCTTGCGGGGTGTCCGCGCATCCCGTTCCAAGTGTTCCTCAACAATGGACTGTTGTTTGGAGCTGAGCTGGGTTCTATCTGACATGGGTTTATGGCTGAGGTTGCAGTTCACCGATGGCCGCGCCCCGGCGAACCCCAAGCAGGCCAAGCCGCAGGCAGGCCTGCAATGCGGTCCGGCACCTGTATAGCATACTCGCCCAACCCGATTCAACAGCCCCCGACGAAAGGCCCGCCGTTAGCGCCGCGTGGCATGGTGATGGGTTGTGCGCGTGGTTTCTCAGAAGGGGGGCGTTTTCCTGAGATTTTGTCTCCATGGAGCGCACCGGGCGCACTGAAGGCTAACGGAGGAGCAAACAATCTGGCAGGATGCGGGCATGAACGGAATTCAGAATGGAGAGTGCCGAATGAAGAAAAGAGGGCGAACGGAAACATTTTGTGCGAACGCATTGGAACGTAGGGGAACGCAAGGTTAGCGGCGACCGAACGATTCTGGCAGGATGGCGGGCGTGATAGGGAGAATTTTGTCTCCATATAGCGCAGGTAGCGCATATAGGCCTCACGGATAGGATGGAGGCGTGGCAGAGTGGCGGCGTGAAAAAGAATGAATTTTGTATAGTTATAGGAGTTATAGCGAGAATAGCGATAACGGCACGGTGAACAGCCTGATACAAAGGAGGCATGAGAATGGACATGGAACAGAAGCAAACCGGGGAAACCGGGGTGGAAAAGTTGCTGACGGAGGCGGGGTGGAAGGGCATGATGCGGCAGTTCACCGAAACCTTTAGGCCGTGCCCGGCGTCATTAATCAGGAGCCAAGTCATGAATATGGGGAAACAACGGAAATTTGCTGAAACAGCAGGAAGCCTTCGGGCACGCTCACTCCTCACCCCAGCCCTCTCCTCATTGAGAGGAGAGGGAGAACATTTGTCGAGTTTCGGTAAATACGTGCGCGCTTGGCTATTGGCACTGGTGGTTGTAGGTGCGTTGGTGAGCAAGTTGCAGGCGGCGGATGTGCGGCCGAATGTGTTGTTCATCATCTTTGATGATTGGGGGTGGCAGCATGCGGGAGTGTATGGGTGTGATTGGGTGAAGACGCCGAACTTTGATCGGATCGCGAAGGAGGGGGTGCTGTTCAAGAATGCGTTCACCTCGAATCCGAAATGCAGTCCCTGCCGCGCGAGCATCTTGACGGGGCGCAATACGTGGCAGCTTGAAGAGGCTTCGTGCCACAATGGATTGTTCCCCTCCAAGTTCGCGGTGTATCCGGATCTGCTGGAGGCGGCGGGTTATACGGTGGGCCTGACAGGGAAGGGCTGGGGGCCGGGTGATTTCAAGAGCACGGGATTCAAGCGGAATCCGGCGGGACCGACTTTTGACCTGCACAGGATGACGGAGACGCCGGCGAGCGGTATCGGCAAGCATGATTACGCGAAGAACTTCGAGGCGTTCCTGGCGCAGAAGCCCAAGGGCAAGCCGTTCAGTTTTTGGATGGGTTTCCAAGAGCCGCATCGGGCGTATGAATTGAACTCGGGCGTGCGGCTGGGCAAGAAACTCGAGGATGTAAAGGTGCCCGCTTATTTCCCGGATAACGCAGCGGTACGGGGAGATATGGCGGATTACGCGATCGAGGTGGAGTATGCGGATGCGCATATCGGCCGGGCGTTAAAAGCATTAGAGGAGTCGGGCGAGTTGGAGAACACGCTGGTCATCGTGACTTCGGATCACGGCATGCCGTTTCCTTTCGTGAAAGGGCAGATCCATGAGGACGGGTTTCATCTACCGCTGGCGATGCGCTGGGGCAAAGGAATCAAGCCGGGTCGTGTGGTGGAGGATTTCATCAATGTGCGGGATTTCGCACCGACTTATCTGGAGCTGGCGGGGGTGAAGCCGCATCCGCAGATCACGGGCAAGAGCCTGGTGAAGCTCTTGAAATCGGATAAATCCGGGCAGATCGAAGCTGATCGCAATATGATGCTGGTGGGCAAGGAACGGCATGATCTGGGACGGCCGAATGACTGGGGCTATCCGGTGCGCGCCATCCGGACGAAGGAGTTTCTCTATGTGCATAATTTCCAGCCGGAGCGCTGGCCGGTGGGAAATCCGGAAACGGATTTTGGGAATTGCGATCCCAGTCCGACGAAAGAGGTCATCAAGATGCTGGGGGGATATTATTACGAGCTCTGTTTCGGTAAACGTCCGGCGGATGAGCTGTATCGCCTGTCGGATGATCCGGAGTGCGTGCGGAACTTGGCGAACGATATCGCGTTCGACTACATCAAGGAAGAGTTGCAGACGCGAATGATGGCTGCGTTGCGGGCGGAGCAGGATCCGCGGGCACTGGGGAACGGGGCGATCTTTGATACTTACAAGTATCTGGCAGGCCGCACCAAGGGTTACGAGACGTGGCTCAAGGCGCAGGAGCCGAAGCTGGAAGAGATGATGAAGGCAAAGGCGGCAGAGGTGCCGAAGGGGAAGAAAAAGAGATAGGGAGGTGGATATGAGAGATGAAGAGAAAACAACTGAGCCGAGGACGAGGACGAGAACGAGGACGATGTGGCCTTCTCTAATCATGGTCGTGGCGTTGGTGCTCTTGGGAATGAACTCAACCGTAGCGCAGGCGGCGGCGAAGCAGCCGAATGTAGTTTTGTTCCTCGTGGATGATATGGGGTGGATGGATTCGGGGGCGTATGGGAGCAAGTAT
>CAZRGY010000205.1:6987-7340 GCA_964599715.1 uncultured Verrucomicrobiota bacterium
CAAGCGGGCGATGCGCTTCACGAATGCATATTCACAGCCGCTGTGTTCGCCGACGCGGGCGAGCATCTTGAGCGGGCAATACACGGCGCGGCACGGGATCACGACGGCCTCGGGGCATCAGCCGCCGCAACCGGCGGGGCATAAGTTCCAGCCGGATACAGCACCGCCGAACCAGCCGATGCTATTGCCGCAGAGCAAGAATTACCTGGAACCCGCGCAGATCACGCTGGCGGAGACACTCAAGGCGGCCGGGTATCGCACGGCGCATATCGGGAAGTGGCACTTGGGGCTGACACAGCCGCATTGGCCGGAGCAGCAGGGGTTCGATGTGACGTTCCATTGCCATCCGGATC
>CAZRGY010000206.1:0-7328 GCA_964599715.1 uncultured Verrucomicrobiota bacterium
CCCTGAACGCCCCTTCCCGCTCTGCCGCCCAGCGACTGGGCTTCAAGTTTGAAGGAATCTTCCGCCAAGCCACCGTCGTGAAAGGCCGTAACCGAGATACGGCATGGTATTCTATCATCGACTCAGAATGGCCTACCCTTAAGGAAACCTTTCAACGATGGCTGCACCCCGACAACTTCGACGTGCAAGGTCGCCAACGACAACGCCTATCTGAACTGACGTCTGCAATCGCCAACCAATAGCCACAGGCAAAGTCTTCCTCCCCCGCTACAACACATCCGCTTTCCCGTTCACACGCGGATCACCCATCCCTTGGAACCCGCCTGTCTCAGTCCACGCTATGGCCTGACAAGCCCCAAAAGCGCTCATCTGCTTGAGCTTATGCCCGCGCTCTTTTAATCCCGCGATGATGGTTTCACCGATCTTCGCCTCGATCTTCACTTCATCCGGACGCCATTGGTGATGCACATTAGCCTGTTGCAAGGCGCGTTGCGGCATCATGCCAAAATCGATATGCCGGATCAGCCCCATCACCGCTTGGCTGATGATCGTCGGCCCGCCAGCCGCACCAATAGAAAATACGGGCAGCCCATCCTTCAATACGATGGTCGGACTCATACTTGATAGAGGACGCTTCCCTGCCGCCACTGCATTCGCCTCGTTGCCCAAAAGGCCAAATGCGTTTGGCACACCCGGCTGGATGGAGAAATCATCCATCTGGTTGTTCAATACGACACCAGTTCCCGGCACGACTACTTTGGAGCCGAAAGTCGTATTGATGGTCGCTGTGCAAGCCACCCAGTTTCCTGCGGAATCTGCCACGGTGAAATGCGTGGTATGTTTACCAAAGACATCCGTCGTCGCATTGGGCGGCGTGCTATACCCATCCACATTGCCCGCCCGTTTGCGGTCGATACGCCCCGCCAGTTCCCGGGCGTAAGTTTTGCTGACCAAGCCACGTGGAACCGAGACGAAATCCGGATCTCCCAACCACCAGGCACGATCGGCAAAAGCCAGCTTCATCGCTTCGATGATAAGATGGTAGGTCTCGACAGAATCCGGCCCTAATTTGGCCAGATCGAAATGCTCCAGGATATTCAGTATCTGCGCCACATGCACTCCACCTGAACTTGGCGGTGGCATGCCGATGATTTCATGATCCCGATACTTTGTACGCAACGGCTCACGGACCTTAGCTTGATAATTTGCCAAATCAGCGGCGGTCATGATGCCGCCATTTTCTTTCATCCATTGCCCGGTAAGCCGGGCGAATTCTCCACGATAAAACCAATCAACCCCTTCTTTGGCGATTGCCCGGTAGGTGCTGGCTAAATCCTTTTGCTTGAGTAGGTCACCCGGATTCCAGCCTCCTCCATCCGGCTTGAGAAGTATTTTCCGGCTGCTTGGGAACTTGGCCAAAGCCTTCACTGAATTGGCCGACCTTGAAGCATACTCTGGAGTGACCCTAAAACCATTTGAGGCGATTTTAGCTGCTGGTAAGATCACATCTGCGAGCTTGAGTTGGCCATACTGCTTTTGAGCGAGATCAAATGCGGCCAGTTCTCCCGGCACACCGGGGGCCAATGCTCCGGTCTGGCTCCAATCCGGCATCGGTTTGCCCTCCTTCACATACATATCACGGGTAGCAGCCCCCGGAGCCATCTCCCGACCGTCAATGATGGTCACTTCGCCATTAGCCCGGCGGATGACCATAAAGCATCCGCCACCTATGCCTGAGTTGAAACCATCCACCACCCCCAGCATCAACCCAGCCGCGATGGTCGCATCAATGGCGTTCCCCCCATGACTCAAGGTATCAAGCGCCACCTTGGTCGCCAAAGGATGCACCGTAGCTGCCACGCCATGGATGGTAGCCCCGAAAGCTTGGCCGGGATGGAATGCTTCAGCCAGCGATAGTCCGGAAACCATCACTGGCAAAGCCTTGAGAAACTCGCGACGGTGCATGCCTGAGAGTGTCAGGAATTGACCCCCTTGGTAAAGCGGTAAGGGATCTTATCCGTGTCCCAAGGCAGACGCCAATGTCCGGATCTTCGTATTCGTAAACTTTGTCCACCAGGTTCAGGACCAGGCCCATTTCCGCTCCCAAATTCTGGACTCAAAGCCAGGTTGCGCGGCACCTTGTTGTGCTGCAAACTCGAAATCACTTCGCCCCCTATCACGAATAAAAAAAGCCGGAGCAATCGCTTGCTCCGGCTCGTATAAGATTATTTGCGCTCAGCGCTGCACACGGGCACCGCCGCCCTTCATGAGCTTCTCGACTTCGCCCTTGTCGGCCATCGAGGTGTCGCCCGGCGTGGTCATCGCCAAGGCACCATGCGCGGCACCGTAGTCCACAGCTTTCTGCGCATCATCCGTGGTCATCATACCGTAGATGAAGCCGGAGGCGAAGCTGTCGCCGCCGCCCACCCGGTCGAGGATTTCGAGATCAGGATACTGGCGGCTCTGGTAGAAGTTGCCGTTATACCAAGCGATTGCGCTCCAGTCATTGATCGTCGCGGTCTTCGCAGCACGCAGCGTGGTCGCCGTGGCCTTGAAATTCGGGAATTCCTTCACCGCTGTCTCGATCATTTTCTTGAACGCCGTCACGTCGATGTGCAGCAGGTTCTCGTCCGTACCTTCCACGTGGAAGCCGAGGCACGCCGTGAAGTCTTCTTCGTTACCGATCATCACGTCCACATACTTCGCGATCTCACGGTTCACTTCCTGCGCCCGTTTCTGACCACCGATGCTCTTCCAAAGGGAAGGACGGTAGTTCAGGTCATAAGAAACGATCGTGCCGTATTCCTTGGCCTTCTTCACACAATCGATCACAAGTTGCGGCGTTGTGTCGGACAATGCGGCGAAGATCCCGCCCGTGTGCAACCAGCGCACACCTTCCTTGCCGAAAATCTGGTCCCAATCGAAATCGCCGGGCTTGAGCTGGCTCGCCGCCGTGTTGCCACGGTCAGGAATACCCACAGCACCACGCGCACCATAACCGCGCTCGGTGAAGTTCAGGCCGTTGCGTACATCGCGGCCGATGCCATCAAACTTCGCCCATTTGATGTAATCCGTGGCCACCCCGCCTTGGAGAATGAAATCTTCGAGCAAACGACCTACATCATTATCGGCGAAGGCCGTCGCCACGGCTGTCTTCATACCGAAGCAGCGGCGCAGACCGCGCGCCACGTTATATTCACCGCCACCTTCCCAGACCTTGAATTCACGGGCGGTACGCACCCGGCCTTCACCGGGATCCAGACGGAGCATGATTTCACCGAGGGCCAGCATATCCCAGCGGCAAGAGCCGGCGGGTTTGACGTTCAAAGTAGACATGGAATAGATCGTGTTCTATACAGGTTAATGTTTCGCTGTTTGATGACTCGAAACGCCCGGACTCTGCGGAAAAAGCCCGTTTCCCTCAACTGTTTTTTAGCAACGCCTTGAAGCGGCCTCCAACTTTCAGCCCATGGGGATGTTTTCTTGCTGACTTTTGGACAGAACTGATTAACGATTTTTCAAGTTCAATCCCATAACCAAGGACATATTGTGAGTCACACAGCCAATTACCTGCATTCTGAGACGCAGGGGCAGCAAATCGAAATAGCCACGCTGGTGAACTATATCATCATGGACGCACTGGAGGCCAAAACCAGTGATATCCATATCGAACCTTGGGAAAGCACCTTGGTGGTACGTGTGCGGATAAACGGCCAACTATCCGTGCTTGAGCATCTTCCTCTCGAATTGATGGAAAAGATCATCGGCCGTCTCAAAGTGATGGCCGAACTCAAGTCCTTCGAGAAAGGCATGCCCCAGGATGGCCGGGCGGGTATGCCCCCCGAATTCGGCGGGGTCACCCTGCGTATCTCTATCTTTCCGCTCATCAATGGCGAAAAGGCAGTTATCCGTATCTTCGATCCCCGCAACCGTAAATTCGACCTCAAGCTACTGGGCTTTGAGGACGATATCTTGGAGAACTTCCTGCAATTGCTGGAAAAGCCGAGCGGCCTGATCCTGCTGAACGGCCCGACTGGTTCCGGCAAGACCACAGCCATCTACGCCTCCATCTATCATTTGATCCAAAAGCACGGCTCCTCTATCAGCATCAGCACGGTGGAAGATCCAGTTGAAGCGCCACTAGCACTGGTCAGTCAGGCCCAATTAAGTCCCTCCACCGGCTTCACCTACCCTATTGCTCTGCGTTCTTTGCTGCGGCAAGACCCGGAAGTTATCATGATCGGTGAGATCCGTGATCCGGATACGGCCTCCATCGCCGTGCAAGCAGGTCTGACTGGTCATTTGGTCATCAGTACCATCCACTCGGGCACCACGGCTGGTGTCTTTGCCCGTATGGTGAACATGGATATCGAGCCCTTCCTGCTCTGCTCCAGCATCATCGGCGTACTAGGCGTGCGTCTGGTGCGGAAGAATTGCCCCTATTGCCTTATCCCCTACGAACCGGCCGCCGCTTTGCTGGAAAAACTGCCGACGCAGGTCGTGGATGAAGCCCAGTTCCGGATGGGCAGCGGTTGCTCTGAATGCAACAATACGGGATTCCTTGGCCGCACAGTCATCACTGAATTACTCATGCCTAATGAGAAATTCCGCGAAGCCGCCATGCTGAAGCAACCCAATCGTGTGCTGCAACAGATCGCCATCGAGGCTGGCATGTTGACCCTCTACGATACCGGCTTGCGCCGCGTATTGCGCGGAGAGACCACGTTTGAGGAATTACTGGCCGTCACCTCAGCTGACGCGATGTAACAGCCCGCGAGAAATCGTAACGCAGACGCTCCTTTCCAAACCTGACCAGCAGCGCTACAAAAAGACAGCATGACGTGGACGCTGGTCTTGGCGGTTTTGGCAACCGTGAGTTGCGGGCTCACTGTGTGGCAACACATTGTGGCCCGTCGTTTTGCGCTGCATCAAAAAACCTCTTCTTCGAGAGACACTCCAGCGGTGAGCATCTTAAAACCGCTGAAAGGTATCGAGCCAGACACGGAAGAATGTCTGCGCAGTTGGCTTACTCAAGCATATCAAGGTCCAGTCCAGATCCTGTTCGGAGTCGCCCGCTTGGAAGATCCGGTGTGCCCCATCGTCGAGAAACTGATCCGGGAGTTCCCTCAAGTTGATGCTCGGCTCGTCCATTGCCAAAGCAAGCTTGGAGCCAACGCCAAAGTCTCCTCCCTCATCCAGCTTCGCCGGGCAGCCAAGCACGAACTTATCGTGATCAGCGATGCGGATGTCTACGTGACTCCTGATTTCCTGGAACAAAACCTGCCGTTGCTCGCTGATGAAAAAGTTGGACTGGTCAATTTCTTCTATGAGTTAGCCCGACCGGCCACTGCGGCCATGCGCTGGGAGGCAGTGGCCATCAACGGCGATTTCTGGAGTCAAGTCCTCCAATCGCGCTCGCTTAAACCGATCGATTTCGCCCTCGGCGCCGTGATGATCACCCGAGAGAAACAATTAAAAGAGATCGGCGGTTTTGAAGAACTCGCCGAATACCTCGCCGACGACTATCGGCTTGGGAACCTGATCGCAAAACGCGGCTATCGTATCGAGATTTCCGGTCACGTGGTGGAATGCCGCTCAAGCCCGATGTCTTGGGGTGAAGTCTGGCGTCACCAGTTCCGCTGGGCCCGTACCATCCGCATCTGCCAGCCCGGCCCTTATTTCCTCAGTATTCTAAGTAATGCCACCCTCTGGCCATTGCTTTGGTTATGCGCTGGTCGGTCGGCTATGACCGCATTTATCGTCGGCTTTTTTCTCCTGATCCGGCTTTTCACTGCCGCCGAGAATCAACGCCTGCTCACGCGCAACAACTCCCACCTGCTCTGGCTTTGGCTGGTACCCTTCAAAGACCTTAGCCAAGTGCTGTTGTGGGGGCTGTCCTTCCTGACCACCCGGATCGTTTGGCGCGGCACCTATTACCATGTGGCTCCCGGCGGCAAGCTGGTGGAAGTCGCCTGAGTTCCATTCCCTTTCCTTGACGTCCTTCCCCTCCGGTCTTTAGGTTCAGTCTGTTCCGCTTATGTTGACTGAAGGCATCCTTAATCCACAGTTAAGTTCGCTCATCGCCCGTGTGCGCCATACGAACATGCTCGTCATCGCGGATTACGCCTTTCCCTATTGGCCCCACCTCGAGACGGTGGACCTCTCTCTCGTGCAAGGCGTGCCCACGGTCATTCAGTTGCTGGATACCATCTTGCCGGTCTGGAAATGCGGCGAGATCTACATGGCCGAGGAATTCAACACGCATAACCCCAAGAAAGTCCGCAACGCCTTTGCCAAAGCACGGCGCGGGGTAAAGACGACCTTCGAGCCGCATCTGCACCTCAAGCAACGCGTGCCGGCCGCCATCGGTCTTATCCGCACGGGCGACAACACCATCTATAGCAATATGGTGCTCGTCTCCGCCTGATCTGATTTTAACATTCATGAAGTCTGCCATTACCATCTCGCTCTGCCCGGAGGCCAAGGGCGGCCCATTCGTATATTGGGACAATCTGGACGCTGGCATGTCCAAGGCGGCAGCTCTCGGCTTTGATGCCGTGGAAATATTCCCCCGCTCGGCTGAAGAACTGAACGCAAAGGAAGTCCGCTCACTGCTCACCAAGCATAATCTCAAGTTGGCTGCGGTGGGCACTGGCGCTGGGGCCGTCGTGCATAAATTACGCCTCACCGATCCCGATGCCACCCAGCGACGCCGGGCGCGTGACTTCATCAGTGCGATCATCGATTTTGCCGGCAGCTTTGGTGCGCCAGCCATCCTCGGCTCCATGCAGGGACGCTGGGGCGATGGCGTCACACGCGAGCAGGCATTGGAATGGCTGGCGGAGGCACTTGAGCAATTGGGACCGCGCGCCCACGCGTTGGAGGTTCCGTTCTTGTATGAATTCCTGAACCGTTATGAAACGAATCTCTTCAACAACGTCCAAGGTGCGTTGGAATTCTTGAAGCCGCTACGCACACAGAACGTGAAACTGCTCTGCGACCTGTTTCACATGAATATCGAGGAAGCGGATATAGCAGCAGTAATGCGATTGGCCGGTGACAAAGTGGGCCATGTGCATTTCGCAGACAGTAATCGCCGCGCCATTGGCCTGGGGCATACGGATATGCCGCCGGTGATCAAGGCACTGAAGGATATCGGCTACGCTGGCTATCTCTCCGCGGAGATATTCCCATTGCCCGATGAAGAGACGGCAGCGAAGCAAACGATTGCCAGTTTCAAACAGTTGACCGCATAACCTGAGATTTTTCTCCCATGCTGAAGCACCAACTCATCCACCCGAAGATCAACGAGGTGCTCGCGCGTGCGG
>CAZRGY010000207.1:0-7325 GCA_964599715.1 uncultured Verrucomicrobiota bacterium
CCTCGCTCGGCCCGCACGCGGCCCGAAGAACTCCTCGCGATCCGCGTCCGGAGCGGGGATGGCAATGCCCTGCCTGAACCAGGCTCCGTAGCAACCGGAGTTCCGCTCGTCTCCTTACGGGAACTGGTGAAGATCGAGCACGGTATCGCAGACAAGAGCATCTATCATAAGAACCTCATGCCGGTGACCTATGTGATCGGAGACGTCGCCGGCGTGGTGGAGAGTCCGGTTTATGCCATTCAGGAGATGAACCGCAAGCTGGCCGCACTGGACGCCACCAAGTTCGGCGGCACGGGCACGGGCGTGAAAGTGCTGAACGCCAGCATGCCCTTCAGCGATGCACAGCCGGCCATGAAATGGGATGGCGAATGGCATATCACCATCGAGGTGTTTCGCGACCTGGGCATCGCCTTTGCCGCCGTGCTCGTGCTCATCTACATCCTCATGGTGGGCTGGTTCCGTTCCTTCATCACGCCGCTCGTGGTGATGATTGCGATCCCCTTCTCGCTTGTTGGCATTTTGCCCGCGCATGGCCTGATGGGCGCGTTCTTCACCGCCACTTCCATGATCGGTTTCATGGCGGGCGCGGGCATCGTGGTGCGCAATTCCATCATCCTTGTGGATTTCATCGAGCAACGCCTCCGCGAAGGCATGCCGCTAGCGGAAGCCGTGGTGGACGCCGGGGCAGTCCGGTTCCGCCCGATGTTGCTGACGGCGCTGGCGGTTGTGGTCGGCGCGGCGGTGATCCTGGCAGACCCGATCTTCCAAGGCCTCGCCATCGCCTTGATGGCCGGTGAAATCGCCTCCCTCCTCATCAGCCGCATGGCCGTGCCCGTGCTTTACTACATGTTCAACCGGCATTGATCACCAGCAGATTGTTTCCCCGTCACGCATTACGGCGTGGTGAAAACAATTTCTGATAAGCTGCCGAGAATAGTTACATGTTTACAAACTCATGATCTGTCAGATTGAAACGCATCCAAAGGTGAGCGCAAAATCTGCTACAAGCGCAGCAAGATAGGCGCTTCACAAACTTTGAACAGCAGAGGAGTTTCATGCGTCATTGAACTGACAACATACTTTGAAACGCCAGTACACACATGACAGAACCGCCGAAGCTCCCCGCAGAGCCGTGTGGATAGTTCTGGCTCTGTTGCTGGTCCAGGTTCCCGGCTTGCTGCCCTTGGCTTTTGCCGGACTGGCCTGGCTGGATGGGGAGCATCGGGTACAGTTGGGCACGGGCGCGGAAGGCTATCAACTGGTCTTGAAGCACGATGTCAACGCCGCCCCGGACAGCGCTTATTTCTATCAGCACCGGCATTGCGTCGTCGGTCGCATGCTGGTCGCCTTGGCCAGCACGAAACCGGACGCGTCGCAAGACCACGTTCTTTCCTTTCGAAATGCCACCAACTCGGAAAATCTCGCTCAGTTGAGTTTGTTGGCCGGGACCTCGGAGATTACTCCGCGCCCTCCCGTCTGGTTGCTGGCGAGCCAGCAGCTTCCTGACTTGGCAATAATTTCCTATCAGTTCCTCGGTTCGAGCTACAGCCGGCCTCCCCCTTCTGCGGCCACCACGGCCTTCGTCCGTCAGACGGTTCTTCTTATCTGATTCGGTCCATTTTCTGACCAGCCGGACTGGCATGGTGTAAGCGGGCCTTCATGTCTTCCGGTTCTTCGTCCTCAGGCGAATCCTTCTGGATTCCCAGCTCCGCAGAAAACCTATGAACCGATCTATTTGCCGATATGAAAAAACTTGCTCTGTTGCTGCTAGGAACCTGTCTGGCCGGACTGGCCAGCCGAAACGCTTCTGCTGAAACCGTAACCAATTCCGTTGCCTCACTCATTGCGGAAGCCGTCCGGAATAATCCCGAAATTAAGTATTATGAAGCTGAGATCATAGCCGCCGAGGCTGGCCGGAAAACGGCAGGCATCCTGCCTCAACCCGAACTGAATGCCGAACTTGGCCACAAAAGCTCACGAGACAACACGGGGGTCCGAGGTGACGGGGTGGCATGGTCGGTCTCCGTGATGCAGACCTTTGAGTGGCCGGGACGGATGAGCCTGCGCAAAGCGATCGCCAATTACGACGTCAAACTGGCCGAACTCGGTCTGCAACAGTTCCGCACGGAACTCGGCAACCGCGTCCGCCTCACGGCCTGGAATTTATGGGCCGCCCGCCAGCAATGGGAGACCGCCCGCACCGTGCAAAAGCGTTTCAGCGACCTGCGGGACGTGCTGGTCCAGCGCGATCCAGCAGGCGTGACACCTGCTTTGGAGCTTCGGGTGATTGAGGCCACCGAGCTTGGTTTGCGCAAACGCGTCACGGATGCCGAGGTGGCGATGCAAAACTTTCGCTCGGAGCTGAACCTTCTGTGTGGCCGGCCGGCCGCCACAGCAGTATTGATTGAAACCGCCGCACTGGATTTAAGCCCCGTTCCTACCATGGGCGATTTGCTGGCCATGGCCAGAACGAACAACTTCGAGCTTCGTGTCAAAGCAGCGGAACTCGAGCAGCAGGGCTTCAAAGTGGACTTGGTCCGTAACGAACGCTTCCCCTCCGTGTCCTTCGGTCCGGTAGTTTCTGAAGAACATTCCCTCGGTCGCGACCGCATCATCGGCGTGGGTCTCAGCATGCCCCTGCCACTCTGGCGCCGCAATTCCTCCAATGTCGCAGCGGCGGAGGCGCGTCGCACCCAAGCCGAGGCCATGCTGCATGTCACCCTGCGTTCTGTCGAACGCCAGTTGACCCGGGCCGCCCAGACCTACGGCACGAAGCTGACGGAGATCAAGCGTTGGCCTGCCAGTTCCATCGACGAGTTCAGGCAGGCCGCCGCTTTGGCTGACCGGCATTATCAATTGGGCGCGGTCCCGGTGACGACTTATATCGAACTGCAAAAGCAATACGTCGATGCCGTCACCGCTTTACTTGATCTGCGCGCCGAAGCGCTGCAAGCCGCAGGAGCACTGGAGCAGGCCACCGGTGCCGAGCTGAATCTCGTCACGCTCAAATCAACGCGCAACTAAGGGAGGATGTTATGATCGATCGCATTTTGGAATTCTCCCTCCGGCAGCGGGTTTTTGTGCTTCTGGCCGCCGCGGTCCTGCTCGGCGTGGGCGTGTACTATGCCCGCGAACTGCCCATCGATGCCGTGCCGGACATCACCAGCCCGCAGGTGCAGGTGAACACACTAGTAGAGGTGCTGGCCCCCGAGGAGGCGGAAAATCTGGTCACCCGGGTCATCGAACAGGAACTGGCCGGTCTGCCGGGCGTCACGGATCTGCGTTCCCTCACCAAGTATGGGTTGTCGCAGGTGACTTTGCAGTTTGAAGACGGGGTGGATGTGTATCGCTGCCGCCAGCTCGTGGCGGAACGGCTGCAAAACGTCCGTCAGCAATTACCGGCTGGTGCCGAGCCTCGGCTCGCCCCGATCAGCACCGGCCTTGGTGAAATCTTCTACTACACGCTTTCCTGGCAAGCGGGTGTCACCAATCGTCCGGGTGATGAATCGGAAGCCCTGATGCAGCTCTACGAAGCCCAGGAGTATATCGCCAAGCCATTTTTGCGCAGCACCCCGGGTGTGGCCGAGGTCAACGCGATCGGCGGGCTCGTCCGTCAGTATATCATCGAGCCCGATCCGCAGAAGCTTCATGCGGCGAATGTCACTTTTGAAGAACTCGCCGACATCATCAGCCGCAACACCTCCAATGGCGGTGGCGGCATCATCAACCAGAATGGTCGCAAGATGATTGTGCGCTCCGTGGGCAAGGCACAGACCGGCGAGGAACTGGGTGGTTTGCCGGTTAAGTTTGGGGCGGCAGTCCGGCCTATCCTGGTGAAAGACCTAGCAACCATCCGGGTCGGCGCGGCTCCCCGCATGGGTGCCGCCACGGCCAATGGCGAAGAATCCGTTATCGGCTCGGTCATGATGCTGGCGGGTGAGAACAGCCGGGTGGTCGCCCACCGGGTGCAACAAAGGCTGCAAACTCTGATGGAACGACTGCCTGCGGGCATCACCGCCGAGGTGCAGTATGACCGCTCGGAACTGGTGGACCGCACGGTAGAAACGGTGAAGAAAAATCTTTTTGAAGGGGCCATCTTCGTGGTGGTTGTCCTCTTGCTCTTGCTGGGCAACATCCGTGCCGCCCTGATTGTCGCTGCGGCCATTCCGTTAAGCTTCCTCTGTGCCATCATCGGCATGAACAGTCTCGGCATTTCCGGCAATCTTATGAGTCTGGGCGCGGTGGACTTCGGCCTCATCATCGACGGTGCGGTGGTGATCGTGGAGAATATCGTGCGCCAGTTGGCGCACCGGCAGCAGCATCTGGGGCGGGTGCTCAAGTACGAGGAGCGCATGCACACCGTGCTCTCGGCCAGCAAACAGGTCGCCAGCCCAATGTTCTTCGGGGTCATCATTATCACCATCGTGTATGTCCCCATTCTGGCCTTGGCCGGGGTGGAGGGGAAAATGTTCAAGCCCATGGCCGTCACGGTCATGCTCGCCTTGGGTGGCGCGTTGGTGCTGGCGTTGACCCTGATGCCTGCCCTTTGCTCCTTCCTCTTGAACGGCAAGATCAGCGAAAAGGAGAATTTCATCCTGCGTTTTGCCAAACGGCTCTATGCGCCTACATTGGACCGCGTATTGCGTTGGCGCTGGGCGGTGTTCGGCGGCGCGCTAGCCCTCTTCATAGTCTCGGTGTTCATCTTTAATCGCTTGGGAGCGGAGTTCTCGCCCAAGCTCGATGAGGGGGCCACGACCATGATGCTCTACCGGCCCGTGGGGCAGAGCCTGGAAACGTCTCTGGAGGCGCAGAAGAAAATCGACCGGCTGATCATGGAGAAATATCCGGAAGTCTCCCGGGTCTTCTCCCGCATCGGCACCGCGGAAGTGGCCACCGACCCCATGGCACCCAACGAGGCCGACTTCTATGTCTTCTACAACCCCCGGAAAGAGTGGCAACCACGGGCAGGACGTGTTCCTACGAAGACCGAACTGGCCGACCTGATCGGGGAAACCATCAAGCAAGGCGGTTTTGAATGCGACGTGATGGTCGCCCAGCCGATCGAGATGCGCTTCAACGAGATGCTGGAGGGCATCCGCGCCGACCTGGCCGTGAAAGTCTTTGGCCCTGACTTCGATGTGCTGGAGAAAAAAGCGGCGGAGATAAAGACCGTTCTGGAAGGCTTGCCTGGGGCTACCAGTGTGGAGTTTGAGACGGAAGGGCGTCCACCTATCCTCACGCTTTCAGTAAAGCGTGAAGAACTGGCGCGCCGGGGCATCAGTAGCGATGCCGTGAACGCCGCCCTCGCCACCGCCGTGGCCGGCCAGCCGGTGGGCACGTTGCAGCGCGGATTGCGTGTACATGAAGTCATTGTGCGCCTGCCTGGCGAACTGCGCGAACGCGTGGACCGCATCACGGAACTGCCCGTTCGCGTTGGCGAATATGGGCTTTTGAAACTGGGTGACCTCGTCGACTTCGAAACCATTGAGGCGGTGGAACCCATCCGCCGGGATGATGCCAAGCGTCGGGCCGCCCTCATGGTTAACCTGCGGACCAAGGATGTGGAGGGTTGGGTGCGTGAGGCGCAACGGCTGGTGAAGGAGAAAGTGTCCCTGCCGGAAGGTTACACCCTCGAGTTCGGCGGCCAGTTCCAACGGCTGGAGGCGGCCCGGGCCCGGCTGATGATCGTGGTGCCCGCGGCGCTTGCACTGATCTTCGTGCTCATCTTTATGGCCTTCGGCAGCATGCGGCAGGCCGCCATCGTTTACACTGGCATACCCTTGGCCCTCACGGGGGGCATCTTTGCCCTCTGGCTGCGCGACATGCCTTTCAGCATCACGGCCGCCATCGGGTTCATCGCCTTGAGCGGTGTGGCCGTGCTCAACGGAGTTGTCCTGGTGAGTTATTTCAACGAACTGCGCGAGCAGACGACCGACGACTTGCGCGCATCCATCATCGAAGGTTCGCTGACCCGGCTGCGGCCCGTCTTGATGACCGCCATGGTGGCTGCTTTGGGCTTCTTTCCCATGGCGATCAGCACCGGGGCCGGGGCCGAGGTGCAACAACCGCTGGCCACTGTGGTCATTGGCGGCATCATCAGCAGCACCTTCCTCACCTTGATCGTCCTGCCAGCCCTTTACTGGACCGTCGAACGGAACAACCGCAAACCAGCCACCGAAACCAACCAACCTGAATGAAACGCTTGTCAGACCGGCAACGGCAGCACCCTAGTATGCTGCTGCCCTTGGCGGGGTTTAATGTTGGCTGGGTAAAACCACACTGCGGGATGCTTCTTTGCCGCCCATTCTTTATGGTTCACCGTAAAAGCCTCAGCGCGACATATCCAGACTCCATGTCCATCACGGGCGCGTTGCATCGTGTCACCATCACTCCGCTTACGAACGCCAACTTTTCCGGGGTCAGTTCACATCCATGAACAAGCGAATTTTGATAACAATAGAGAACATACGCACCCTTAAGGAACACACATCACAAAACCATCCAGTCGAACAACCCCGGCGGAGCGCTGGATTCTTGACGGCGCTCCTGATTCCATTCGCACACCACCTCCTAGCGGCGGGCTATTGGCATTCACCAGCAGCACCGCTCAGGCCGGCGCCGCTTAAGGCACAATCAACAATCTCGACACCATGAATGACACGAGCGTGGAGTGTCACGGCTCCGAGATTGAACTTGAAGACATTCACAGCACCGACATCACCTACACCTACAGTTGGAATCACTACGGCACACCCGGGATCACAGAGGACAACTCCAATCCATTGCATCCGAAGGTGCGGATTCGTTACGAAAGCGCATAGAACACCAACGGCACGTAGGCGTCCTAAACTGCGATACCTGCCGGCCCCATTTTGCCAACGGATGGACATCAGTTAACAAATCCCAGCGTTCATTTCGGTGGGGACCACTTCGGGGCCGGCTATCGCGGCTCGACCACGAACATCTTTTATAATTGGCTGATCTAGTAAACATGCGCCCCTTCCTTTGCGAAGAGAATGGCTTTGGTACGCGCAATACCGCTTTCACTTCCCGTGATGATCGCCACTTTGCCTTTTAATTTTCCGCTAGGAATATAGTGTTCATGTTCATCAATGAGCGCTGCCCCGGCTCCCCATGGCGTATGCCCCTTCGGGAAGATCGGCGGGCCATCCAAAATAAAAATTGAACAACTGTAGCACAAAGTGGTGTTGGCGGGGACATTCCAGTTCAAATATCGCGAAGCCCCAAGCCTCATCAAGGGATGATGAGGCTTGGGGTTTTGCTTGAGGGTTGATCAATCACCGGCTTCGTTGGCGGTGCTTTCG
>CAZRGY010000208.1:0-7315 GCA_964599715.1 uncultured Verrucomicrobiota bacterium
CGGATTTGTCCAGGCCACCGAGACCCATCTTGGTCATCTTGGTGAACTGCTTGTAGGTGGCCGTCGCGAGCGGTGCATTGATCTTCTTGGCCTTCACCAGAGAAAGCGCGATACCGGAGTCTTTCGCGGCGTGTGCGCCGGAGAAGAAGCAGGAGTGATCGCGGTTCATCATGTCCTCGCCGTCAGTGACGAGCACGCGTGAGTTGGCACCGGTCTGGGAGAAAACTTCCATGACCTGCTTGAGATCGTGACCGAGAGCAGCGGCGAGACCAAGACCTTCCGCGAGACCGGCGGTGTTGATGTTCATCACCATGTTGACGAGGGCTTTCACTTCCGCTGCTTTACCGGGGCCGCCGAAGTAGCGGAGCAGCTTCCCTTCATCGCTCAATTTTTCCAAAAGGGGTTTCACCTTATTGAAGGTAGCGGGAGCGCCGCCGACCATGAGATAGAGGGTGCCGTTACGGGCCTGGTTGATGCTGGAAGCCATGCACGCTTCGAGCGAGGCGGCCTTGGCTTTCTTGGCGAGCTTGTCCACCTGCACATGGACCTTGGGGGTCAGCGTGGCGCAATTGATGAAGATGCGACCGGCCGCTTTCTTCAGCAGATTGTCTTTCTTGTTCGTGAAGATGTTCAACTGGGCCTTGTCATCGGTGACGACGGTGATGATGACATCGGAGAGTTCGGTGACGCCGGCCAAGGTGGTGCAAGCGGTGGCGCCGACTTCCTTGGCGAGTTCCACGGCCGATTCCTTGCGGACATCATAGACGGCGCTGACTTCGTAGCCGCATTCCTTGAGGCGACGGGCCATGTTAGCCCCCATGCGACCGACCCCGACGAATCCAATTTTCTCTGACATAAATGTATAGATAGTTAGCTTTATGCTCCGCCCAGCCGAGCTGGAGACTTGGGATTTGACGGGGGAAATTCTAACGAAAAGCCACCGAGGGGCTATGCTTTTTTAGGGAAAAGAGATGGATAAAACTCTCAGGCGAGGCAGGTTAGGTCTGCCGGGTGCGACTGGTTTCAAAATGTAGGAACAACTGTTGTCCTGCTACGGTCCGCCCTGTAGGCTTCGCGGCTCATGTCGGACAAGTCTGGACCAACTATTTTGTGCGCTACGGAACTGGTGGTGCGTCATAACGACCGCTATGTGCTGGAGCGGGCCTCATTGAGCATCCATGAGGGGGACCGCATCGGCTTGGTGGGGCGCAACGGCTCGGGTAAATCCACATTTCTCAGAATCATCGCCAAAGAGCTGGATCCGGACAGTGGCGAGGTGACACAGAAGAAGGACTTGGTGGTGGGCTATCTGCCCCAGACGTTCACGCTGGATGAGGATCTGAACGTGCTGGATAACGTGCGGGCCGGGGCCAAGCGGGTGCTGGACCTGATCGCGGAGTTTGAATCGTTGCCGGGTGATTCAAATCGGCATGAGGAGATCGAGGAGCATATCCAGCGGCTGGACGGCTGGAACATCGACAACCACATCGAGACGGCGATGGCGAAGTTGAACTGCCCGGCGCCGGATCGCGACATCAAGACTTTGTCCGGTGGAGAGAAACGTCGGGTGGCTTTATGCCGGGCGCTCATCGCCCAGCCGGATCTGCTGATCTTGGACGAGCCGACGAACCATCTGGATACGGAATCCATCGAATGGTTGGGCGAATTTCTTAAGGGTTACACCGGAGCGTTCCTGCTAGTGACCCATGATCGTTACTTCTTGGATAGCATCACGAACACCATCGTGGAGCTGGCGAACGGGCAATTCTTTTCCTACGACGGAAACTACACGGATTACCTGCTGGGCAAGGCGGAACGCGAGGCTTCCGCCGAGGTGACGGAGCACAAGCGGCAGATGTTCCTGAAGCGCGAGCTAGACTGGGTGCGGCGCGGCCCGAAAGCCCAAACGAGCAAGGCGAAGGCGCGCATCGACCGCTACTTCGAAGTGGCGAACCAAAAAGTGGTGGAAGCGGATGGGGACGTGGATCTAGTGATCCCGCCGCCGCCGCAATTAGGAAATCGTACCGCGCAACTGGAGAATGTGGCCATGGAGCTGGGCGGTCGCCGCTTGTTCTCCAATATCAACCTGGATTTTGCAGGCGGCCAGCGCGTAGGCATCACGGGGCGGAATGGTCTGGGTAAGACGACACTGCTGAAAATCCTCATCGGCCAGATGGAACCGACCGAGGGCACCGTGCAGATCGGTCAGCTCACTAAGTTCAATTACGTGGATCAAGGGCGTTTGCAGCTCAATGAAGAGGCAACAGTGCTGGACGAGATCAGTGACGGCACAGAGTTCGTGCAGTTCGGTGAGGGCAAGCTATCCCTGCGCGCCTATCTCAAGCGCTTCCTGTTCACCGATGACCGGATCGTGACGCAGGTGAAGCATCTCAGCGGTGGTGAGCGGAGCCGCTTGCTGCTTGCGCGTATCCTGAAGAACGGTGGCAATTTCTTGATTCTGGACGAACCAACGAATGATTTGGACCTGCCGACCTTGCGCGTCTTGGAAGAAGCCTTGATGACGTTCCCCGGAGTGGTGCTGGTGGTGAGCCATGACCGGTATTTCCTCAACCGCGTTTGCACCGGCATTCTGGCGTTTGAGGGCGAGGGTAAGGTGACTTACAGCGTGGGTGATTACGAATATTACCTGGAGAAGCGGAAACGAGAGGAAAAAGCGGCGCTGGAATGGGAGCGGGCGGCGGCGAAGTCCGCAGCGAAGAGCAAGCCGTCGGCTCCAGTCAAGCAGCAGCCCGCGCAGAAAGTGAAGAAGCTGTCGTTCAAGGAACAGCAGGAGTTGGAAGGTATGGAGTCAGCCATTCACTCAGCGGAGGCAAGCATCGCAAAAATCGAGGCAACTCTGGCGGATCCGGAGTTCTATAAGAAGAACGCCGCTCAGGCGAACACGTTGATCGCTGAGCTGGATGCAGAGAAGGCTAAGCTGGCTAAACTGTTCGAGCGGTGGGAGGAACTCGAAGCGGTGAAGTCGGGGAGTTAATGGGAAGCGCTAGTTTCTAACATCGGATTCTGCCAAATTGCAGACGGCTATTTGCTGTATTCCATAGAACCCGACTGGTTGAAATGCGTAGTAGCGCAGAGTATCAGTTTTTGTCATAACTCTCGCGTGACTCATTTCATTCGCTTCATTTTGCTAGTCATGGTCGGGCTGCAGTGTGCTTCGGCAGCTGAGTATGACTGGCTCATCAAAGGTGGCCGGATCGCAGACGGCACAGGCAATCCGGCATATTTCGCAGATGTGGCTATCAAGGGGGGCCGCATCACGGCTATCGGGAAGGATTTGAAAGGAGAGGCCAAGCAGGTGCTGGACGCGAAGGGGTTGGTGGTGGCTCCAGGTTTCATAGATGTGCATACCCATGCCGAGGGGATTGAGAAACAGCCATTGGCAGAGAATTTTGTGCGGATGGGCGTCACGACGCTGGTATTAGGGAATTGCGGATCGTCCCGAATCGATATCGGGAAGTATTTCAAAGAGCTGGAAGATGTCTTGGTATCGCCCAATGTGGCGACGCTCATCGGGCAGGGAACAGTGCGCGGGCAGGTGATGGGCGGTTCGTTCAAGCGGCCTCCGAACGCGACGGAAATGGCCAGGATGAAGGAGTTGGTGACGAAGGCGATGGAGGATGGTGCGGTGGGAATGTCCACGGGTTTGATCTACCTTCCGGGGACATTCACGGAGACGGAGGAATTAGTAGAACTGGCGAAGGCGGTGGCTCCATTCGACGGAGTTTATGTCAGCCATATGCGAAGTGAGAGCAACGGGATATTCAAGGCATTGGACGAATTGTTCCGCATCGCACGAGAGGCGGGTGTGCGGGCGGAGATATCGCACATCAAGCTGGCGGGTAAATCCGCCTGGGGACAGACCGACAAAGTGCTGGCGGCGATCGAAGCGGCGCGAGCTGAGGGTCTGGACATCACCCAAGATCAATACATGTATCCGGCGTCTAGCACGGGGCTATCGAGCCGCGTGCCGGAATGGGCGCGGGAAGGTAATGATGCAGAGTTCCGGAAGCGGCTGGCCGACCCGGCGTTGAAAGCCAAGATGGTGGCTGAGATCAAAGACAGTGTGGAGAAAAGCGGGAATGAAGATTTGAGCTATGTGTTCATCGCGGATTATCGGAATAACCGAAAGCTGAATGGGCTTAACCTGGCACAAGCAGCGGAAAAAGAGCGGGGGAATACCTCATTGGATGCCCAGATCGACCTGCTGCTGGAGATCACGGCGAATGGTGGCGCATCCGGTGTCTTCCATAGCATGAGCGAGGATGATTTGCGGAAGTATCTGCAGCACCCGAATACGATGATCGCCGCGGACAGTGGAGTGAGGGTGTTCGGCTCAGGAGTGCCACATCCTCGCGGGTATGGGAACAATGCGCGGGCACTGGCTGAGTATGTGCGGAAGGAAAAGATACTGCGCCTGGAGGATGCGGTGCGGAGGATGACATCATTGCCTGCCACGACATTTCAACTGAAGGACCGGGGATTGATCCACGTTGGGATGTGGGCGGATGTCACGGTGTTCGATCCAGAGAAAGTGCAGGATAATGCGACCTTTACCGAGCCGCATCAGTATGCGACCGGCTTCCGGTTGGTATTGGTTAATGGCCAAGCCGTGGTTGAAAATGACAAGCACACGCAAGCACGCCCAGGGAAAATGCTACGTCATGAGATTGGAGGAACGAGATGAGTAAATATTGTATGTCCAACATCGTTCTTCCAATTATCAAAAGAGGGGGCTCCGTTGGTCTTGTTCTGGTGCTCTGGATGATTCTATGGGGGCTTTTCAACTCTGGGCTGACTGCGGCGGAGTTGCAGCGGTTGGAGGTGGCAGAAGCCAAAGCCAGATCTGGGGCGATAATCGTGAAAGGGAGCGGGGCATTGGTTTACACAGCACAGCTTTTACCACTGGATGCTTACGGGAAACTTGGAGATACGAATACACACGTGGAGGCTGTGTTTGATTTGCTTGATAAGGTGTTGCAAGCCGCCCAAGCCAGTCGGGAAACGGTGGTGAAACTGAATGTGTATGTTGCCCGCGATGATGTGACGGCTGGAGTGCGCGCGGAGATCAATCGGCGTTTTGGCCAGAATCTCCCGGCGGTAGCTTACGTGCGTGGCACCCTCTCACAGAAAGGGGCTCTGCTCGCGCTGGATGCGGTGGCGGTCTCTGCAAGTAACAGCGGGAAGACCGAATTGGTGCAGTTGCCGGGTATACACTCGGTGCCAGGAGGATGCCATTACACGATACTGCCTGCAGGACGAAAGGCTTATGTCTCGGGGTTGGCCGGTGAAGGGACGATGCGAGAGGCAACGGAAAGTGTCTTGAAGCAATTGTGGAACACCTTGAACTTTTTAGAAGCCAAGCCGGAGCAGATCGCGCAGTTCAAGGTTTTCATTAATCCGATGACAGATCAAAAGGTGGTGGTAGATGCGATCAAACAGCGTTTTCCAGAAGGAGGTGTGCCCGTGGTGCATTTGGTCGAATGGACGACCTCAGTCCCGGTGGAGATCGAGATGATTGTGGGATTGCCAAAAGCCGAGGGGCTGCCGGTGGTCGAATACCTGACGCCGCCCGGGGCGAAGGCTTCGCCAGTTTTCAGCCGGGTTGTCCGTGTGAATGGGGGGCAGGAAGTGTATCTCAGTGGATTGTATGGAGAGCCGAACTCCATGGGGGAAGCCCAGTTAGCTGCCATTTTCCTCGAAATGAAGCGATTGGTTGAAACGGCTGGAAGTGATTTTCGTCATATGGTCAAGGCTACGTATTACGTGGCAAGTGACGTCACTAATCGTCGGCTAACATCGATCCGGACGGAGCAATTCGATCCTGCGAGGGCACCGGCGGCCTCCAAGGCGGCGGTACTCGGGACGGGGCTTACCGGGCGGATGGTGACGCTGGATATGATCGCGGTGACAAAAGAATAGAACCGGAATTTCGCCTTGGTGAAAGGGCATGGATTTGGCTACATTTCAATTATGCGAGTTGTAATACGGCAAACTGGTATCCTGCTCCTGGCGCTGATGCTGGGTGGCGTGATGAATCTGCAGGCAGGCAAATCTGAAAAGGGGTTTGTCAGTCTCTTCGACGGTAAATCACTCAACGGCTGGACGTTGCTGGGTGCAAAGGGCGGTGGGTACGGCGTGAAGGACGGAGTGATTTATTGCGCCAAAGGCGGGGGCGGCAACCTGCTGACCGAAAAGGAGTATGCCGACTTTGTGCTGCGCCTGGAGTTCAAGCTGGAAGCGGCCGGCAACAACGGTGTCGGTATCCGGGCACCGCTAACGGATAAATCGATCGCCTATGAAGGCATGGAGGTCCAGATTCTGGATGATGCCGATCCGAAGTATGCTGGTATCAAACCGTGGCAAGCGAATGGTTCCGTGTATGGTCTGATTCCGGCTGAGCGGATGATGTTGAAGCCCTTGGGCGAATGGAACGAGCAGGAGATCACCTGCATCGGCCGGAAGATCACCGTGAAGATGAACGGAAAGGTGATCCTTGACGGGGATCTGAATGATATCACTGATTCCGATGTGATCCAGAAGCATCCCGGAATGTTCCGTGAGAAAGGACACATCGGTTTGTTGGGGCATAATGATTATGTGGAGTTTCGCAATATCCGTGTGAAAGAACTGGTGAAACCCAAGATCACGAACCAACTGCCGGATGGTTTCGCCCGGTTGTTCAATGGCGTGGATCTGAACGGCTGGCAAGGTTTGGTGGAGAATCCGCCGAAGCGCAAAGCGATGCCGCTAAGCGAGTGGGCGGTGAAGCAGATCAAGGCGGACCGCTTGATGGAAAAAAACTGGGTGGTGAGCAAAGGCATCCTCTCATATGTGGGCGATGGTTTTGATAATCTCTGCACGGTACGCCACTACGGTAATTATGAGCTCGTGCTCGATTGGAGAATTCAGGAGAAAGGCGATAGTGGAGTCTACCTGCGGGGCACTCCCCAAGTACAGATCTGGGATGATAGCGTGGGTTCTGGTGGCCTCTTCAACAATAAGGTGAACCTTAGCAAACCCTTGAGCCGCTCTGATTATTTCGTGGGGGAATGGAACCGTATGCGCATCCTGATGCTGGGCGACAAGGTGATGGTCTTCCTGAATGATGATCTGGTCACCTATGACACGAAAAAGAAGATGGGCGTGACGTTGGAGAATTTTTGGGAACGTGACAAGCCGATCTATGATTGGGAGCAGATTGAGCTGCAGGCCCATAAGACTCCGGTTCAGTTCAAGAACATCTTCATCCGCGAACTGCCTTAAGCATGAGCGGTGGAGATAAATCATTGAGAGC